>NZ_JBSFBM010000057.1:0-25422 GCF_053592955.1 Micromonospora sp. NPDC002411
CGCCGGAGCTGCTGCCCCGTGACGAGGTGGCCCGTGCGATCAACAGCGAGGTCAAGGCCGGTCGGGGCTCCCCCGCCGGCGGCGTCTTCCTGGACGGAGCGACCCGACCCTCCGAGTAGAGCGAACAACCCAGCTCGGAGGTGGTCGTCTTGCCCAGACTGACCAGGCCGGCGGCCTTGATGAACCGGACCACGTCGGCGTCGACCGGCGGGACGAAGTCGAGGAAGGCCGCCGAACCGAAGGTGGTGCGCACGCCGGCGGTGAGGGTCAGGTCCTTGATGGCGGTCGGCACACCGTGCAGCGGACCGCGTGCGTCGGTGGGAGCGGCGTCGGCGGCACGGGCGGCTTCCCGGGCCAGGTCCGGTGTGACGGTGACGAAGGCGCCCACTGTGTCACCGAGGGCGGTCACCCGCCGCAGGTGGTGCTCGACCAGCTCGACGCTGGACAGCTCGCCACGCGCGACGGCGGCTGCCTGCTCCAACGCGGTCAGGTCGTGAGGCTCTGCCATCAGGCCATCCTGCCGGTCGCCGGCCCTCGGCGCAGCCGACACGCGCTGCGTGCCGAAAACGGACCAACCGGACCTCGGCGTAGCTCTACGCCACGCGGTCCACGGATGCGGCGCGTGCGCGAAGCAGATCCACCGCATCCTCTCGCGTAATCGGGGACAGCCGCCGCGTTCATCGACAACTACGCTCCGCCCGAACGGCGAACGCAGAGTCAGGACGGGGATGTCGTGAAGAACAGGTGGCAACGGTGGCGAGCCGCACTCGCCGGGATGGTCACGATATTCATCGTCACGGCGGCACTCTCAGGTGGTGTTTCGGCGGCGCGGGCCGATGTGGTCGATCCGTCAACTGCGCCATCGGTGCGCAGCATCAGCTACAACGTCTGCGGCGCTGACGATTGTCAGAGCCCGCTTGACACGGCCGATTGGGTTGCGGCCCTTCGCCAACAGGTGACGGACTGGAATGCCGACGCCGTGATGCTCCAGGAACTGTGTATCGGGCAGTGGATCGGCCTGCGGAGCGCCCTGCGCGACCTCGGCTACCAGGCTGTCTGGACCAGCACCCTGGCCGCCTCGGGGTGCGCTAAATGGGACGCTTCAGGGGACAACCGCTACGGTCTCGGCGTCTTCGTCAAGGCTGCGACGGCCGATCGGTACGTGGCCAACCTGACCGTCCCCACCGGGCAGGAGCCACGCGCGGTGCTGTGCGCACGCGCCGTTCTGGACGGTCGAGCCACTCTCGCCTGCAGCACCCACCTCGCCCAGTACATCAAGCCGGACAACGGCTCGTCGGAGATGATGGGACACGTCGACCAGTGGGCCGCTGGACTACCGGTGATCATCGGGGCCGACGTGAACGGGGTGCCCACCTCACCAGCGACAGACCCGGTCCGCGTCGGCCTCCCCGGCACGGGTTCCTTCGCCGAGGTCGACGAGAACGACCGCCAGTACTTCACGCAGGATTGTCTGGACGCCGCGGTGGCAGCTTGTCGCAGTGGTGAACCGACCAGCATCGTGGGCGGCATCCCAAAGAAGTTCGACCACATCTTCCTCTCCGCGCAGGACTTCCACACCGTGCGCGGCGACGCGGTGGAGCCCGGCCTCTCCGATCATCTGCTCCTTCGAGGCGCTGCCTGGTTCGAGACCCGCCCGGGCTCCGCGGTGGCCGGCGACCTCAGCGACGACGGCCGGGCGGATCTGGTCGCCGTGGACACCAGCGGGGCCTTGCGGCTCTACCCGGGAATCGGGAATGGGCGGCTGCTGAACCCGTATCGCGCAGTCGGTACCAGTGGCTGGACAGACGCGCTGGTCGGACACCGCGGCGACTGGACCGGGGACGGCCACGAGGACGTGGTGGCCAAGATTGGTGACAATCTTTGGGTCTACCCGAACAGCGGCAGCGGCGCGCTCGGCAGCCGGGTGGCGATGGGCGGCCGGCCGAACGCTTGGAGCACCACCAGACAGCTCGCGTTGCCTGGTGACTTCACCGGCGACGGCTACCCGGACCTTCTGGCCCAGTCGAGCACCGGGCTCTGGCTGCATGCCGGCGCCCCCGCGACCAAGCCCGGCGTCTCCACTTCCGCCCCGCTGCACATCGGTGGCGTCGAGTGGGCCAACCTGGACGTCCTCGCGCCGGGTGACGTCGACGGTGACGGGCGGGTCGACCTCTGGGCGCGGGAGCGGAGCACCGGCCAACTGTGGCTCTACCGGAACGCGGGCGGGACCGGCCTGTTGCCACGGCAGCAGGCGAGCACGGGAACCTGGTCGTCAGGGGACCGACCGCTCGTCGTGTCACCCGGCGACGCGAACGGCGACGGCCTCGCGGACCTGTGGGCGACAACCGACTCGGGAGACCTTCTCCTTCACCTCGGCACGGCTGGAGGATTCGGCCCGGCGGGCACGATCGGCACCGGCGGCTGGTCAGGGATCCTGCGCATGAGTTGACCGGACCGGCGTTGGTAGGCCTCGCACCTCAGGGGCGAGGCCTACCGAGGAAACGCAGGGCGTTGGCGGATCGGAGCTTGTCGCGTTGGGCGTCGGTGAGGAATTCGGCGTCGCGGACCACCGCGCCGGCCGGCCGTTCGCCCAGCGGGTACGGGTAGTCGCTGCCCACCAGCACCCGGTCCTCCCCCATCGTGTCGACCAGCAGCCGCAGCGCGGGCGCCGCGAAGACCACCGAGTCGACGAGGAACCGGTCGACGTAGCTGCTGGGCGGGGCGACGGACGCGCCACGCACCAGGTCGCCCCGGCGGTGCCAGGCGTTGTCGGCGCGGCCGAGCCAGAACGGGAAGCTGCCACCACCGTGCGCGAAGCAGATCCGCAGCGTCTCGGGCACCCGGTCGAAGACACCGCCCAGGATCATCGCCAGCACCGACAGGTGCGTCTCGGCGGGCATCCCGGTGAGCCAACGGGCCATCCAGCGGCTCAGCCGCGGACCGTCCGGCATGTCCCACGGGTGGACGAAGACAGGCGCCCCCACGTCGGCGCAGTGCTGGAGGAAGGTGACCACACCGGCGTCGTCCAGATCCCGGTCGCCGACGTGGTTGCCGATCTCCACACCCACATGGCCGGCGGCGAGGCTGCGGTCCAGCTCGGCGCAGGCGGCGTCCGGGTCCTGGAGCGGCACCTGACAGAACGGCACCAGCCGGTCGCCGCCGGCGGCGGTGACCTCCAGGGTCAGGTCGTTGAAGATCCGGGCGACCTTCACCGCCTGGTCGGCCGGACGGTCGTAGCTGAAGAAGACCGGCGTGGGCGAGACCACCTGCACGTCCACGCCGTCGGCGTCCATGTCGGCCAGCCGCCGGGACGCGTCCCAGCACTCGGCGCCGACCGGGCGGAACTCCGTCTCCCCCACCATGATCATGGCGGCACGCTCGGAGTCGACCCGCAGCCACGGCCAGCCGGACCCACCGCACGCCGCGCCGAGGTCCGGCCACCCCTTCGGTACGACGTGCGTGTGCACGTCGACCACACCTGCGGGCATCAGCCCTTGCCCGGGTGCAGGGTGCCGCAGTTGGCGCAGGTACGCGCCGCCTCGTCGGCGTAGAACGCCTGGAACACCGGCGGGAGGTCGGCGGCGATGTCGCGGACCTGCAACTCCACCTCGTGCACCTTGTTGCCGCACTCGGGGCAGTACCACTGGAAGGTCTCCAGCGTGCCCTCCTCACGGACCCGCTCGACGACCACACCGATCGAGCCGGCCTCCGGCCGCTGCGGGGAGTGCGGAGTGTTGCGCGGCAACATCCACATCTGACCCTCGCGCACGTGCACCGTACGCGGCCCCTCCGGGGTCATCAGGTTGATGTGCATGTTGCCCTTGACCTGGTAGAAGAACTCCTCGTACGGGTCCACGTGGAAATCGGTGCGCTGGTTGGGCCCGCCCACCACCATCACGATGAAGTCGTCGCCGCCGGGGAACATCTCCTTGTTGCCCACCGGCGGCTTCAACAGGTGCTGATTGTCAGCGATCCAGCCCGGAAAGCTGAACGGTTCGGCGATCTCACTCACGACTGACCTCCTGAGGGAAGAAGGGCCACGGCCTGGATCTCGATGAGCAGGTGCGGGTGCGGCAACTGGTGCACCGCGACTGTCGTACGGGTCGGCCCGGACGCGTCGAAGAACTCCGCCCAGACCTCGTTGTAACCACCGAAGTCGTTCATGTTGACCAGGTACGACGTCACCTGGACAAGGTCGGTGAGGTCCGCGCCGACGGAACGCAGCAGGTCCCGCACATTTTCGATGACCGTGCGTGTCTGGACCCGGATGTCCAGGTTGGTAGTGCCGAGTTCGTCAACCTCGACACCGGCGAAACTGTTGTCCGGCCGCCGCGACGACGTACCCGAGACGAAGACGAACCCGCCCGCCACCTTGACGTGCGGGAAGGCCCCGCGAGGGACGGCCTTCCCCGCGACGACCCGCGCGGTCACGACGAAGCCCGCAGCGACGCGGTGCCGAGCTTCTCGACGACGGCGCGGACGTGTGCGCCGGGACGCAGCGGAACGGCCGCTGTCGCGGCGCCGGCCAGGAAGACCCAGCCGGACTCCAACCGCACCCCGTGCCGCCCGGCCAGCCGGATGCCCTCGTCGAGCGCCCGGCGCGGGTCACCGAGGATCGCGGCCGTCGAGCCGACCTGGGCCACGCGGCCGTCGACCTCCAGCAGCACGCCGAGGTTGTCCAGGCCCGCCGGCACCGGCGACCACGCCCCGATCACGAACGCGGCGGCGGAGGTGTTGTCGGCGATCACGTCCGGCAGCGAGAAGCGGAAGTCCGCGTACCGGGAGTCGATCAGCTCGATGGCCGGGGCGACCGCGCGGACCGCGTCGGCGAAGTCGCCGACCGGCTCGCCCGGTTCGGGCAGTCGGTCCAGCAGGAACGCCACCTCCGGCTCGACCCGGGGGTGGATGAACGCGGCCGGGTCCACCACGCCACCGTCGGGCACCCGCATCGCGTCGGTGAGCCGCCCCCAGATCACCTCGTCCACGCCGACCTGGGCCATCTTCGCCCTGCTGGTCAGGCCCATCTTCAGGCCGACCAGCCGCTGACCGGCGTCGACACGGCGCTGGAGCAGCGCGGCCTGCACGGCGTACGCGGCGTCCACGTCCAGGCCGGTCTCGGCGGCGAGCTGCGGGATCGCGGTGGCCGTGTCGGCCGCCGTGCCCAGCTTGTCGGCGATCCCCACGATGTCCGGTCCGATCATGCTGCGTCATCCTCCGTCCGCGACCGCGGGTCACGCGAACGCTCCGTACCGGCCAGGTCGAGTGCGACGTCCACGATCATGTCCTCCTGGCCGCCGACCATCCGACGCCGGCCCAGCTCGACCAGGATCGACCGAACGTCCACGCCGTACTTCGCGGAGGCCCGCTCGGCGTGCCGCAGGAAGCTGGAGTAGACACCCGCGTACCCCAGGGAGAGCGTCTCCCGGTCCACCTGGACCGGGCGGTCCTGCAACGGGCGGACGATGTCGTCGGCCGCGTCCATCAGCGCGAACACGTCACAGCCGTGCTTCCAACCGTGCAGCTCGGCGACCGCGACGAAGACCTCCAGCGGCGCGTTGCCGGCGCCCGCGCCCATGCCGGCGAGGGAGGCGTCGACGCGGACGGTCCGACCCGACGGCGACCCGAGTGGACCGTCGCCGAGGATCCGGCCGTGTTCAACGGCGAGCACGCTGTTGGCGACCCCGAGCGACAGGTTGTGGTGCGCGTGGATGCCGATCTGCGTCTCCGGTGCGAGGACCTGCCGGTACGCGTCGACCCGCTGCGCCACGTCGGACATCAGCAGCCGACCGCCGGAATCGGTGACGTAGACGCAGTGCGCCCCGTACGACTCCATCAGCTTGGCCTGTTCGGCCAACCCGGCCGGATCGTTCATGTGCGACATCATCAGGAACCCGGCGACGTCCATGCCGTTCTCCCGGGCCCACGAGATGTGCTGGGCGGAGATGTCCGCCTCGGTGCAGTGCGTGGCGATGCGCACGCTGGTCACCCCGAGCGCCTTCGCCGCCTTCAGGTCGGCGATGGTGCCGATCCCGGGCAGCAGCAGCGTGGTCAGCTTCGCCGTGGTCAGCACCTCGGCGGCGGCGGAGATCCACTCGGCGTCGCTGGCCGCGCCGTGGCCGTAGTTGACGCTGGAACCGGCGAGCCCGTCACCGTGCGCCACCTCGATGGCGGCCACACCGGCGGCGTCCAGCGCGGCGGCGATCGTCCGCACCTGGTCGACGGTGTACCGGTGGGCGATGGCGTGCATGCCGTCGCGCAGCGTCACGTCCTGGATGTACAGGTCGGTCATGCCACCGCTCCCGTCGACCGCAGGGCGACCAGCCGCTCCGCGGTACGCAGCGCGGCGGAGGTCATGATGTCCAGGTTGCCGGCGTACGCGGGCAGGTAGTGCCCGGCGCCGGAGACCTCCAGGAAGACCGACACCTGCAGGGCGGTGAGCTGACGCCCGAGCGTCGGCAGGTACGCCTCGACCCGGTCGAACTGCACGTCCTGCTTGAGCCGGTAACCGGGGACGTACTCCTGCACCGTCGCCACCATGTCCGCCACCGAGGCCGCGATGGCGTCGGTGTCGGCGTCGGCGTCCGGGCAGAGGCAGTAGACGGTGTCCCGCATGAGCAGCGGCGGGTCCGCCGGGTTCAGCACGATGATCGCCTTGCCCCGTTCGGCTCCGCCGACCACCTCGATGGCCCGGGCCGTGGTCTCGGTGAACTCGTCGATGTTGGCCCGGGTACCCGGGCCGGCCGAGCGGGACGCGATCGAGGCGACGATCTCCCCGTACGCCACCGGGGTGACCCGGCGGACGGCGGCGACGATCGGCACTGTGGCCTGTCCGCCGCAGGTCACCATGTTGACGTTCGGCTCGTGCAGGTGCTCGTCGAGGTTGACCGGCGGCACCACGTACGGGCCGAGCGCGGCCGGGGTCAGGTCGACCACGGTGCGGCCGTGCGCCCGCAGCACCTCGTCGTGGCGTCGGTGCGCACCGGCCGAGGTGGCGTCGAAGACCAGCTCGACGTCGGCGAACTCGGGCATCGCGACGAGCCCGTCCACGCCGTCGGCGGTGGTGGCGACGCCGAGGCGGCGGGCCCGCGCCAGGCCGTCGGAGGCGGGGTCGATGCCGGCCATCGCCACCATCCGCAGGCTGTCACTCAGCCGCAACACCTTGATCATCAAGTCGGTGCCGATGTTTCCGGAACCGAGCACCGCCACCCCAGTGGTCACGCGGAAACCTCCTTGCTGAAGCAGGTGCGCACCGAGCCGAGCCCGGAGATCCGGGCCTCGTACGCGGCACCGGGGGTGACCGGCACCATCGGGCCGAGCGCCCCGGAGAGCACCACGTCCCCGGCCCGCAGCGGGTCACCGGCGCGGGCGAGGGTGTCGGCCAGCCAGAGCAGGGCGTGCAGCGGGTTGCCCAGGCAGGCCGCGCCCGCGCCGACCGAGACCGGCTCACCGGCGTGCTCCAGCACCATGCCGCACAGCCGCAGGTCGACGTCGGCGAGCCGACGCGGGGTGGTGCCGAGCACGAAGAGCCCGCTGGAGGCGTTGTCGGCGACGGTGTCCACGATGGAGATGTCCCAGGCGGCGATCCGCGAGTCGACGATCTCGATCGCCGGCAGCACGTGGTCGACAGCGCGGATCAGGTCGACTGTCGTGATCTGCGGATCTGGGAGGTCCTTGTCGAGCACGAACGCGATCTCCGCCTCGACCCGAGGCTGGAGCAGCCGGTCGATGGGCACCTCGACCCCGTCGCCGACCGCCATGGCGTCGGTCAGCATGCCGAAGTCCGGTTGGAACACCCCGAAGGTCTCCTGCACCGCCCGGGAGGTCAGCCCAATCTTCGCGCCGACCCGGCGTTCGCCGCGGCCCTGCCAGGCCCGCGCCTGGAGTTGCTGCACGCGGTACGCGGACTCGACGTCGCCCTCCGGCAGCAGCCGCCCACGCAGTGGTGGGCACGGCTTGCCGGTGCTGCGGGCGTCGGCCAACTCCCGGTTGGCGGCCTCGATGTCAGCTTCCATGCCCGCTCCCTCGTCACGGCTCACGACAGGTCCACGCAGACGTTCGTCAGTTCGGAGTAGAAGTTCAACGAGTGCACGCCGCCCTCGCGGCCGATGCCGGACGCCTTCACCCCGCCGAACGGGGTACGCAGGTCACGAAGGAACCACGTGTTGACCCAGACGATGCCTGCGTCCAGCCGGGCACCGGCCCGGTGCGCGACACCCACGTCCCGGGTCCACACGGTAGCCGCAAGGCCGTACTCGGTGCCGTTCGCGAGGGCGTACGCCTCGTCCTCGGTGTCGAACGGCGCGACGTGCACCACCGGGCCGAAGATCTCCTCGCGGTTGGTGCGGGCGTCCGGGCCGAGCCCGGTGAGAACTGTCGGCTGCACGTACGACCCGCCGTCGCGGGTGTCGCCGAAGGTGGGCGAGCCGCCGCCGGTCAGCACCTCGGCGCCCTCGGCCCGGGCCAGGCCGTACGCGCCGAGCACCTTCGCCCGGTGCTGGTGGGAGATCAGCGGCATGGTGGCGGTCGCCTCGTCGGTCGGCCAGCCGTACGCCAGCTCGCCGGCCCGCTTCGCCAGTCGGGCGGTGAACTCCTCGAAGACCGGACGCTGCACGTAGATGCGCTCGGTGCAGAGGCACACCTGCCCGCCGTTGGTGAAGCTGGACCGCACCGAGCCGGCCACCGCGGCGTCCAGGTCGGCGTCGGCGAAGACCAGGCCGGCGTTCTTGCCGCCCAGCTCGAAGCTGACCGCCTTCACGCCGTCGGCGGCGGCCCGCATGATCGCGCCGCCGGTGGCCGACTCGCCGGTGAAGGTGATCGCGTCCACACCCGGGTGGCGGGTGAGGAACTCCCCCGCCGAGTCAGGCCCGAACCCGTGCACCAGGTTGAACACGCCCTCCGGCACGCCTGCGGCGGCCATCACCTCGGCGAGCAGCGTCGCCGAGGCGGGCGTCTCCTCGCTGGGCTTGACCACCACGGCGTTGCCGCAGGCCAACGCCGGGGCCACCTTCCAGGTGAGCAGCAGCAGCGGCAGGTTCCACGGCACGATGACAGCGACCACGCCGACCGGCTTCCGCACCGCGTAGTTGAGCGCCCGGCCGCCGGTCGGGGTGACAGTCGTGAACGACTCGGTGGGCGCGGTCGCCACGATCTCCGCGAACGCCCGGAAGTTCGCCGCCCCACGAGGGATGTCCAGCGTGCGGGCCTGCGCGATGGACTTGCCGGTGTCGGCGACCTCGGCGGTGACCAGGTCGTCGAAGCGGCGCTCCAGCTCGTCGGCGACCCGGCGCAGCACCTCGGCCCGTTCCCGCTCGCCCATCCGGCCCCACGGCCCGCGTAGCGCCGCCCGGGCGGCGGCCACCGCGTCGTCCACGGTGGCCTTCGACGCCTCGACGACCTCGAAGACCTGCTCGCCGGTCACCGGGCTGGCCTTCGTGAACGTCGACCCTCCGTCGACGAACTCACCGGCGACGAAGTTGCGCAGCCGCTGCGGTTCACCGTGCCCGTGGCCGGCCATCAATTGTGGATCCCAGGTGCCGGTCATGCTCGCCTCCCTCGACTGAGTGCCGCGCCGATCGCGCCGACCAGGAGCACCGCAGCTCCGCCGACGACCGCGCCGAGCACCCGGTGCTGCCGGCGCACCCGGCGGCGCACCTCCGCGTACGGGGTGGTGGAGAACGACACCAGTTCGTACTGCGAAACGTACCGGCCGGGCAGGGCCCGTTCCAACGCGTGCTCCACCCGCCGCCGCGCCTGGAAGACCGGTGAGGCGACCTTGTCCCGCATCTCCACGAAGTTGGTCAGCGCCATCGTCGCGATGGCTTCGGCGTTCTCCCGCCGGCGTCGCTGGAACAGCGGCAACGCCGCCGCCCAGTCGTCGGCGCACTCGTCCAGGCAGCGGTCCAGCTCGACCACGTCCTCGAACGCGCAGTTGGCGCCCTGACCGTAGAAGGGCACGATCGCGTGCGCCGCGTCTCCCAGCAGGCCGACGTTCCCGTTGACCTGCCAGGGCGTGCAGCGGACCGTGCCGAGCACGCCCACCGGATTCTGCTGGTAGTCGTCGACCAGGTTCGGGGCCAGCGGAACGACGTCCGGGTAGTGCTCGGCGAAGTGCCGTTCGATCTCCGCCGGGCCGGTCAGCGAGGCGAAGCTGCCGGCACCGTCGTTGGGCCAGAACAGCGTGCAGGTGAAGGAGCGGTCCGGGTTCGGCAGCGCGATCATCATCGAGGTGCCCCGCGGCCAGATGTGCAGGGCGTCCGGGTCCAGGGCGAAGTCACCGCCCAGCGGCGGGATCGTCAACTCCTTGTAGCCGTAGTCGAGGAAGTCCACGCTCTCGTCCAGCAGCCCGTACGCGAGCAACTGCCCCCGCACCGCGGAGCCGGCCCCGTCGGCGCCCAGCACCACCGACGCCTTGGCCGCGACAGTGCCCTGCGGGGTGTCGAAGCTCAGCGAGCCGTCGGTCGGGTCGAGCCCGACGAGCCGGTGGTCGAAGACGACCCGCACCCCGGGCAGCGCGGCGGCCTCGTCCAGCAGGGCGTTGTTCAACGCGCCCCGACTGATCGAGTTGATCGCCCGGTCACCGGCGGCGCTGTACGACTGGAACTGCTGCTCCCCCTCGACCGGGTGGATCATCCGGCCCCGCATCGGCAGCGCGTCGGTCATGACCTGCTCGGCGAGCCCGATGCGGCGCAACGCGTCCAGGCCGCGCTCGGAGAGCGCAAGGTTGATCGAGCGGCCCCGCTCGGCCGTGCCGTTGCGTGGGTCGGAGCGGCGCTCGTAGAGGGCCACCGGATAGCCCCGTCGGGCCAGGAAGCACGCGGCCAGACAGCCGGCCAGCCCGGCACCGATGATCGCGACCTCGTCGCGCTGCTTCGTCATGAGGTCACCCGGCCCACCGTAGCCGCCAACGCGGCAGCGGCACGCCAGCAGTCGAGGTACGTGGAGTAGAGCGGCACCGGGGCGAACCGGACGATGTCCGGTTCACGGGCGTCGGCGATGACGCCGTGTTCGTACCGCAGGCGTTTGGTCAGCTCGGCGGCGCTGCCGGCGCCGATGCGCACCGAGAGTTGGCAGCCACGCCGGGCCGGGTCGCGCGGGGTGACCACGCGCAGCGGCCGGTCGACCACGACCTCGTCGAGCAGCGACTCCAACCAGCCGGTGAGTCGCAGGCTGCGGGCCCGCAACGCCGGCATGCCGACAGTGTCGAACAGCTCCAGCGAGGTACGCACCGGGCCCATCGCGAAGATCGGCGGGTTGGAGATCTGCCAGGCCTCCACAGTGGCCGGTGGCCGGGATACCGGCGTCATCTCGAACCGGGTGGCCGCCGCGGTGCTCCACCAACCCTCGAAACGGGGCAGGTCCGGATCGCCGAGGTGCCGCTCGTGCACGAAGACACCCGCCAGGGCACCGGGGCCGGAGTTCAGGTACTTGTAGGAGCACCAGGCGGCGAAGTCGACGTCCCAGTCGTGCAGGGCCAGCGGCACGTTGCCGACCGCGTGGGCCAGATCCCAACCGACCACCGCGCCGGCAGCCCGCCCGGCAGCCGTGATCGCCGGGATGTCCAGCAGCTCACCGGTGAGGTAGTTGACCCCGCCGAGCAGCACCAGGGCCACCCGGTCGCCCTCGGCGGCCAGGTAGTCGGTCACGTCCTCGGTGCGCAGCGAGGTCTCGCCGTCGCGCGGGCGCAGCCGGACCACGGTGTCGTCCGGGTCCAGGCCGTGGAACCGGGCCTGGCTGCGCACCGCGTAGCTGTCCGAGGGGAACGCGGCGTCCTCGATGACGATGCGGGTGCGGGCGCCGGCCGGGCGGTAGAAACTGACCATCAGCAGGTGCAGGTTGACAGTGAGCGAGTTCATCACCACCGTCTCCGCGGGCCGGCCGCCGACCAGTCGCGCGGCCGGCGCTGTCAACAGCTCGTGGTACGGCAACCAGGCGCGCTCCGCCTCGACGTGCCCCTCGACGCCGAGCCGCCCCCAGGCGTCCAGGTCGGCGAGGAGTTCGTCGCGGGTGGCCCGGGGTTGCAGGCCGAGCGAGTTGCCGGCGAGGTACGCCGACTCGCTGTGGTCGCCGCCGTCGGCCGGCGGCACGTGGAACAGGTGCCGGTGGCCCGGGTCGGACTCGTCCAGGCGGTGTGCTTCTTGAACAGGGGTGTGCATGTCTCGCTCTCCGGTCACATCGCGGTGCGGGCCGACCACAGCTCCGGGAAGACCACCCGGGCCATGCTGCGTTGCAGCCACGCCAGGCCGGCGGAGCCTCCGCTGCCGACCTTCGCACCCATCGTCCGCTGCACCGCCTTGACGTGGTTCCAGCGCCAGTCGCCGAACTCCTCGGCCACCGCGCTCAGCGCCTCGCCGAGCATCCGCAGGTGGTTGTCCGGGGAAGCGTCGTCGTAGATCCGCACCCAGGCCGCCTCGACCGACGGCTGGGGATCGTGTTCGACGGCCACGTCCCGGTCGAGCAGGTCGGCGGGGAGGTCGAAGCCACGCCGGGCGAGCAGCGCGACCACGTCGTCCCACAGGCTCGGGGCGGCCAGCGCGGTGGTCAACGCGGCGTACACCTCGGTCTGCCGACGGAACGGTCGGATCAGCGTCGGGTCGCGCAGCCCGAGGAGAAACTCCAACTGCCGGTACATGGCCGACTGGAAGCCGGAGGCCTCGCCGAGCAGGTTGCGGAACCGGTTGAAGTCGGCCGGGCTCATCCAGCGCAGACCCTGCCAGGCGGCATTGAGCCCTTCCAGGTGCAGCTTGGCCCGGCGCAACGGGGCCAACGACTCCCAGACCTGGTCGGCGCGGATCAACCGTTGGGTCTCCCGCAGCTCGTGGCAGGTCAACCCGAAGTACAGCTCCATGATCTGACTGACCATGAGGAAGGACATCTCGCCCGGGTCGCTGCTGAGCGGGTGCTGCATCTGGTGCAGGGCGCTGGCCTGCACGTACGCGTCGTACGGCACCATGTCGGCGAACTCCAGCGTCGGCTCGCCGCCGGTACGTTCGGCCTGCTGCGCACGCTGCACAGGGGTCACCGGTCGCACCGTGGCGCGGCGGTTCGGCGCCCGCCGCTCCGTCTGATCCACCATCTCGTCTCCCTCCCCCGGACTGGCCGACGTCATGATCCCGCGGTCGGAACGGCCTGTGGAATGCCAAATCAACGGCTCTCGCCGCCATCTCCTGGCGAACCAAAGGCAACTAGGCGAAGTCGGTTCACGAAAGTAAGGTCTGAGCGTGGACGACATGGACTGGGCGCTGCTGCGCGAGTTGCAGGCCGACGCGCGGCTCTCCTTCAGCGAGCTGTCCCGGCGGGTGCACCTGTCGCCACCGTCCGTCGCGGAGCGGGTCCGCAGGCTGGAGGAGTCGGGCGTCATCACCGGCTACCACGCCCACGTCGACCTCAGCCGGGCCGGTCGCACGGTGGTCGCCCTGATCCGGATGTCCTGCTACGGCGCGCGGTGCATCCTGCACGACTCGTCCGTCGCGGGCTGGCCGGAGATCCTGGAGATCCACCGGATCACCGGGGACGCGTGCAGCGTGCTGAAGGTGGCCGCCGGGTCGATCGGCGCGTTCGAGGGAGTGATCGACCGGCTCGCCCCGTACGGCCAACCGTCCAGCACGATGGTCCTCTCCTCCCCGCTGGGCTGGCAGCCGATCACCCCGCTCCCCTCGGCCCCTGCCACCCCGCGCCAACGCTGACCCACCCCACCCCTGCCCGCCTGCGGGTTTGCCCCCGCGCCAGCGGGAAAGCAGCGCGCGTGCCCAGGGGAGGGTTCCGGCGGTCGTCGCCGGTTGGGGGGTAATCATGCAGGGAATCCGCACTGTCAACCGCGCGCTCTCGTCCGTACTGACACTGGTGGGGCTGATCGGGGCGTTCGTCCTGATGTCGGCCGCCCCGGCGCGTGCCGGTGAGAACACCTTCGTCGAGGTGACACCGAACAGCGCCCAAGCCGGTAGTCGGGTCACCATCCGGGCGAGCTGCGACAACGACAACAACAGCCGGCAGTCCAGCGTCCACTCCGACGCGTTCGGGCACGTGACGCTCAGGCCGGACAAGGGCTTCCTGACCGCGCAGGCCTCCATCCCGAGGGACAAGCAGGCCGGTGACTACCCGGTCGACCTGCGCTGCGAGAACGGGCAGACGGCCTCGACCACGCTGACCGTGCTGAACATGGCCTCACCCAGCAAGGGACCGGCGACCGGGGGCGGTGGGACGGCCGGCGGTCGCGGCACCGGCTCGCTGCTGGTGCTCGGCGGCGTGGCACTGGTAGGCACCGCCATCGCGCTCGGCATGGCCGGCGGTCGGCGTCGGAGCGGAGCCGGCTCCTGAGCCGGACGACCCATGACCCGCAGATCCGCGCGTGCGCGGCCGGACCGCCGCGCCCGCCTCCGGGCCGGGCCGGCGCTGCGCGCGTCCGGCCGGCTGGTGGCCCGTGCCTCCCGCCGGTTGCGTCGGGTCGCCGGGCAGGCCGGGTTGGCCAGCGTCACCACCACCGATCCGGCCGCCCAGCCACTGTCACCGAGGCGTCCGGCCGGAGCACCGTCGCCGTTGACCCGACGCCGCTTCGGTACGAGCCCGGGACTGCCGGTGCTGGCCGTCGCCACGCTGATGGTGCTGATCGTGGCGATGCTCGGCGTCGAGCAGGTGACCGGAATGAGTTTGTTGCCGGACCGGATCAGCGCCGGCCTGCGACAGCCGCCGAAGAAGTTCCCGGTGCTGTCGTCGAGCCGTCCGACCAGCCTCGCCATCGAGAAGATCGACCTGCGGGCACCGGTGCACGACGTGGGCATCGCCCCGGACGGCACCATCGCCGTACCGGACGCGACCCGCGCCCAGGAGGCCGGCTGGTACGACCAGGGGCCCACCCCTGGCCAGTACGGCCCGGCGGTGATCGTCGGGCACGTCGACACCACCAGCGGGCCGGCGGTCTTCCACCAGCTCCGCGAACTGCGCTCCGGTGACCAGATCGAGGTCACCCGCACCGACCAGAGCGTGGCGGTCTTCGAGGTGGATTCGGTGGAACGGTTCGACAAGGGGCGACTGCCGGTGGACGAGGTGTACGGCGACTTCAGCCGCCCGAGCCTGCGGCTGATCACCTGCGGCGGCCAGTGGGTCGGCGGTGAGACCGGCTACTCGGACAACGTGGTGGTCTTCGCGTCGCTGGTCAAGGCACGTCATGGCTGAGGTCGGCTGTCGAGGTACTCGGCGAGCCGTCCGGCCCCGGTGAGCATGGCCTGACCGCGCTCGGTGAGCCGTTTCCGCCACTGGCTCAGTGATCCGGCGAGTGCTTCGGCGCCGCCGGCGTCGCGTACCCGACGCAGCACGGTGGCGATGTGGTCGAGCCGGTAGCCGCCCCTGCGGAGCAGGTGGGCGAGTTCCGCGTCCCGGACGTCGTCAGGTGCGTAGACGCGGTGCCGGGTGCCGGGGTCGCGCTGCGGGCGCAGAACGCCGGCCAGCTCCCACTTGCGCAGGGTCGCGGGTCGCAGACCGAGCCGGTGTGCCACCACGCTGATCGGTACGGCAGCTCGACTCTGCGGTGCGGGCTCTGCCCCGACGAGCGTGGCGACCGCCGTCTCGACCGCGTCCAAGGTTTCCCGGTCGCGGTGCAGCAGGCCGTGACTCTGGTCGATCGTGCGCAGAGCGGTGTCGATCTCGCCCCGGTTGACGGCGCGCATGATGTCGCCGCTCGCCGCATGACCGTGGCCCGCGATCAGCGCCAGGTAGGCGCTCAACGCCTTGGCGTGCACCTCGGTGAACCGACGGTAGCCGTTCGGGGTGCGCTCGGCGGGCGGCAGGACGCCCTCCCGCTCGTAGTTGCGGACAGCCTGCGCGGAGAGCCCGTGCCGGCGGGCCAGGTCGACCGGCCGGTACTTACCGCCGTTTGAGGGTTTGACAGCCTCCACCGCGCTCCTTCGCTCGGAAGCTTAAACGGGTGGTTCAACGATACGGTTGATGCAATGACCACCCTTCTCGACCTGCTCGTCGGATCACCGTCCCTGCTGGCGCTCGGCGAGCCGACGCACGGCGAGTCCGCCTTCCTCCAGCTCCGCAACGAGGCCTTCCTGACGCTGGCCGAGCATGGCTACCGGTCGATCGCCCTGGAGAGCGACCGGGCCGCGGGACTGATCGCGGACGAGTTCGTTCAGGGCGCGGCCGTGCCGCTCGACCGCGCGCTCACCGAGGGGTTCAGCCACGGGTTCGGCAGCGCACCGGCCAACCGTGACCTGCTCCTGCGCATGCGCGAGTGGAACGCCGGGCGGCCGGACCGCGAGCGCCTGAGGTTCCACGGCTTCGACGCCCCGCTGGAGATCGAGGGCGCCCCGAGTCCGCGGCGCCACCTCACCCGGGTGTGCCACTTCCTCTGCGACGACCGGGAGGCGGAGATCGATGCCCTGGTCGGGGACGAGGCGCGGTGGAGCGACACTGCCGCGATCTGGGAGCCGGGCAGGTCAGTCGGGCGCTCGACCGACGCCCAGCGTCTGCGGGTGATCGCCGACGACCTGCTGACCGAGCTGTACCTCCAGGCCCCTCGGCGACCCGAGGGCTGGCAGGCGGCATTCGTCCACGCCACGTCCGCGGTCGCCCTGCTGCGCTACCACGCCGCGGCCGCCGCGCCACTGCCGCCGGAGGAGCGCTTCGCCCGCCTGGCCGGGGTGCGGGACGCGCTGATGGCCGAGAACCTGCTCGCGATCCGGGCGGCCGAGGCAGACCGTGGGCCGACGATGGTCTTCGCGCACAACACGCACCTCCAGCGTCACGGGAGCACGATGACGATGGGCGGAACGGAGATGTCGTGGGCGGGTGCCGGCGCGATCGTCGCATCGCTGCTGGGTGACCGGTACGCGGTGATCGTCGGCAGCCTCGGCGTGAGCCCGACGCTCGACATCGCGGCACCCGCCGCGTCGACCTACGAGGGCAGACTCCAGCAGACGGTCAGCCTTCCCGGCTATGTCCGAGCCTCCGACATCGGCCCAGCGGAACGGCGGGAGCACGACTACCGGTACTTCCCACTGGATCAGGCCGCCGTCGAGAACGCCGACGCCGTCCTGCACATCCCGACCGGCGTCGACCCGAATGTGCTCGCCGCTCGCATCCTCGCGCTTCCCGGCGTCGAGCAGGTGGTGGCGAGCGAGGAGAACGGCTCGCCCGAGGGCGCCTGGGGCGACCGGTTCTTCTCTGTCGGTCCGGACCGACGCCAGCCGTTCGCCACCATCGTCGAGCACGACGTGCCCGGCTTCGACGAGGCCTCCCAGCTGGACCGACCCGGGGTCTTCCGCCTCAACCTGGACCTGGGCCGAGCCGAGTTCGAGCGGCTGTTCGGCTTTCCGCCCAAGGCGTTCGAGGACCACCGGGACGCATTCGACTTCGCCCGGCTGGACACCCTCCTGCCGCACCCGTGCTACGCCCTGTACGCCTTCGGCAGCGTCGTCATGCCCGGCCCGCAGATGCTGCCCGAGATCGACCGGCTACTCGCCATCGCGCACGCCCGCGCGACAAAGCGGCACGAGCGCGCGGCACGCCGGACAGCCGACCAGCAGGAGTGAGCCGGTCATCATGCGCCTCGGTCCCGACCGCGACGGGGAATCAGGCCGCGGCTTCGGGCTCGCGCAGGTCGAGCCAGTCGGCCCAGCGGGGGTCGGGCGCGCGGTGCCCGAGGACCCGCCAGGCGGTGCCCTTCGGCGCGGCCGGTAACGCGTGCAACCGCCAGCCCATCTCGGCCGGGGTCTTGTCACCCTTGGTGTGGTTGCAGCGGGCGCACGCGGCGACCACGTTCTCCCAGGCGTGCCGGCCACCCCGGCTGCGCGGAAAGACATGGTCGATGGTCTCGGCCGGACCTCGGCAGTAGGCGCACCGCCACCCGTCCCGGGCGAAGATCGCACGTCGCGACAGCCCGACGTGCGTTCGGTAGGGCACCCGGACGAAGCGCGTCAACCGGACCACTGACGGCACCGGCAGCGCGTCGCGGGCGCTGTGCAGGATGCCGTCGCCGTCGGCGACGCAGACTGCCTTGGCGGAGAGGACGAGGATCGCGGCTCGGCGCACCGACACGACACACAGCGGCTCGTAGGTGGCGTTGAGGACCAACGCGCCGGAGCCCACCGTGGGTCGTATGTCAGGCATCGCGATCACCCTCCCGGTTCAGCGGCTGCTGGGAACCGCCGCCGACCGGGGCAGGGCACGACGGCCCAACCGATCGGCGTCGGGCCGATCACCGACGTCCGTTGCGCCAATAGTCCCTGATCGGACCCCGGATTGCACGTACTAATCCCTCATGGGGTATGAGGATCATCCGCGTCGGGCCCGATCGCCATGCCGACCTGGGAGAAGTCCGGCGTTGCCGGGCACTGGTCGAGACCGCTGGTCAGCTCCGGAGCGCTTGACCTACGCTCCGACGGCCGTCGCCGACCAGAAGGCATGACACCGGGCCCTATCGTCACGGGCATGATCGGCAAGCTCGCCGCACTGGCAGCGGCATGCCGACCACGGCGACAGGTCACCCGGCCGGTGGGTCGGCGACGGACCCTCCGGCCCCTTGCGGTACGAAGACAAGGTGAGTGCCGCCAGCGTGACGCCCCTTGCCCTGTCCGATGCCGTTTCGGTGAACTGCCAGGGCAGTTCCTCCTGCGAGTTCCTGTACGAGTTGACCAGGTCGGCCTGGTTCGCCGAGGGCAGTTACTGGATCCTGCTCAAGCCGCTACGGGTGCTGCTGATCCTGGCACTGGCGATGGTGGCCCGCTGGGCGGTGCACCGGACGATCAACCGGCTGGTCCGGACGACCACCGACGGTGCGGTGCCGACGATGCTGCGCCCCCTGCGCGAACGGGTGCCCAGCGCGGCGGTCGACCCCGCCGAGTTCGTGCCCGAGCGGCGACGGCAGCGCGCCGAGGCGATCGGATCCGTGCTGCGAAGCCTGACCACCGCGTTCGTCTTCGGCATCGCCCTGCTGATGATCCTGCGCGAGTTCAGCTTCGACCTGGCTCCGTTGCTGGCCAGCGCGGGGATCGCCGGCGTGGCACTGGGCTTCGGCGCGCAGAGCCTGGTCAAGGACCTGATCGCCGGCCTCTTCATGCTGATCGAGGACCAGTACGGCGTGGGCGACAACGTCGACCTGGGTGAGGCGATGGGCGTGGTCGAGGCGGTCGGTCTGCGCGTCACCACAGTGCGCGACGGTCGCGGGGTGCTCTGGTACATCCGCAACGGCGAGATCATCCGGGTGGGCAACAAGAGCCAGGGCTGGGCCCTGGTGGTGGTGGACCTGCCGATCGGGTTCAACAGCACCGAGGAGGCCACCGCCGTCCTGCGGACCGCAGCGGCCTCGGTCGCTGTGGACCCGGAGCTCTCTCCGGAGATCGTCGAGGCGCCGGAGGTGCTGGGTGTCGAGCAGGTGACTGTCGACGGGGCGGTCATCCGGACGGTGGTGAAGACGACAGCGGACGGGCAGTTCGCGGTGGGCCGGGAGCTGCGTCGGCGGCTCGCAGAGGCGCTGGAGAACTCGGGGATCACCGCGCAGATCGCTGCCGCCCGCATCTTTCCCGGGCTGCCGACCCGGCCGTTGTCCGACAACGAGACCGGTCAGGGCGGCGCCACCTGACCCACGCGAAACTGGCCGCCGATGCAGGGGTCGCGAGCCGCCTGGCCCCTCAGGTATCGTCCGTTCGTTCAGTCGGGGAAGCGACGATCGATCCGTTCGCCCTAGCTAGTTGTCAGACGATCGGGCAGAATCCGGGGCACGCGTTCCCGCCGGAGCGTGATCACATCCTCGCTGATCCGCAGATCTGACGAGTGCTTCCGGCCGGGCTGCCACGAGCGGCCAAACCGGGGCCGATGGAGGCGACGGTGCCCGACGAACGACCTTCCGCGGAAGGCCCAGCCACATTTCGCGAGGTGTTCGCCCAGCACGAGTTTCGGGCCGTCTTCGTTGCTGGCGCGCTCTCCTGGGTCGGCGACTACGTCGCGAAGGCAGCCGTCACCCTTCTGGTCTACCAGCAGACCCGCTCCGTCGCACTCTCCGCAACCGCCTTCGCCGTCAGTTTCCTGCCCTGGTTGCTCGGTGGTCCCGTGCTCGCCGCGCTCGCGGAGCGGTATCCGTACCGACGGGTGATGGTGGCGTGTGACGTCATCCGGATGGCGTTGATGCTGCTGATCGCCATCCCCACGCTGCCGTATCAGGCGGTGCTGGCGCTGATCTTCGCGGCCACGCTGGCCAATCCGCCGAGCCAGGCGGCGAAGTCCGCGCTGATGCCGCAGATGCTCAGCGGGGACCGGCTGGTGCTCGGGCTGTCCCTCAACAGCAGCATCGGGCAGGCCGCCCAGGTCGTCGGGTACGTGTTCGGCGCCGCCGTCGCCTCGATCGACCCGGAGGTCGCGTTGCTGTTCAACGCGGCGACGTTCGGCCTGTCGGCGCTGCTGGTGCGACTCGGCGTACGGGACCGGCCGGCGTCCATGACTCCCGCACACCGCAGCCATCTGCTGCGGGAGACCCGCCAGGGTTTCAGCATTGTGTTCGGCACTCCGGTGCTGCGGTCGATCGCGGTGCTGGTGTTCAGCGCCATGCTCTTCTCGATCGTCCCCGAGGGCCTCGCCGCGGCCTGGGCCAACGAGGGCGCCAAGGGTGGTCTGAGCACGGGTGCGGCCCAAGCGGTGATCATGGTGGCCAACCCGGTCGGTTTCATCCTCGGCGGGTTGCTGGTGAGCCGGCTCTTCGGGCCGGCACGCCGGATGAAGCTGATGCGGCCGCTCGCGGTCTTCGCCCCGCTGGCGCTGGTGCCGGCGCTGTTGAACCCGCCACCGCTGGTGGTGGCGTTGCTGGCCGCCCTCTGCGGTTTCGCGGTCGCCGGCATGCTGCCGATGGCCAACGGGCTGTTCGTCCAGGCACTGCCCAATGGCTTCCGCGCCCGCGCCTTCGGTGTGATGGCCTCCGGCGTGCAGGTGATCCAGGGTCTCGCGGTGCTGGCCACCGGGCTACTCGCCGATCGGTTCCCCATCCCGGTGGTGGTCGGGCTCTGGAGTGCGGCTGGCGTCGTGCTCATGGCGGTGGCCACGCTGAGCTGGCCGGACCGGCAGACTGTGGACGACGCGATCGCCGAGGCGTCGGCGGCCAACACCGAAGCACCTCACAGCACGGGGCGCCCCGGCAACGGTGGCACGGCCGGCGCTCCCGAGCCGCGTTCCGGCGACGGACACCGCCGCCACGCGGTCACCTGATTCGCCGGGCCGACGCCGACGCGAGCCGGCCGGGTCGGCGATCTCGGGCATCCGGGCCCGTCGACCCGGCGTGATCCGACGCACGCCGTGCGGGTCGGGTCGGCGCGGAGCACACCTGGCAGGATGGAACGGTGAACCCCGCAGGTGAATCCGACCGTCCTGGTGCGTCGATGACCCTCTTCGAAGCGGTCGGCGGCGAGCCCACCTTCCGCAGGCTGGTCGACGAGTTCTACGCCGGTATCGCCACCGATCCCCTGCTGCGGCCCATGTATCCGGAGGAAGACCTGGGGCCGGCCGCGGAGCGGATGACCCTGTTCCTGATGCAGTACTGGGGCGGCCCCAACACGTACTCCGCCCAGCGCGGCCACCCGCGGTTGCGGATGCGGCACGCGCCCTTCCGGATCGGCGCGGCCGAGCGGGACGCCTGGTTGCGGAACATGCGCCGCGCGGTGGACCGGCTCGACCTGGAGCCGGAGATCGACGCCACGCTCTGGGACTACCTGGAGCGGGCCGCGTACTTCATGGTCAACGTCGAGGACGACCCGGCCAACGGCGTCTGACCCAGCCGGGCGCGCGCGGCGTCAGAGCAGCGCGCCCTCGTCGTGCAGCCAGTCCACGAAGCTGGTGGCCACCGCCGCGCCGCAGTCGAGCATCTCGACCAGCAGCGCGTCGTGGGTGCCGGCACCGAGCGGCACCTGGAGCTCGGCGTAGATCGGCAGCTGCCCTCGCTCGGTCGGGTCGCCGATGTACGCCTTGCAGAACCGGCGGGTGTGGTTCCACTCGTTCACCACCCGGTACGCCCGGTCAGCCCAGTCCGGCGGGACCGTGGCGTGCGGGCGTGCCCGCATGACCAGGATCTCGTCCTCTGGCCCTTCGAGGGTGACCAGCACGGCGTGCCGCTCCCACATGGCCAGCAGGTTGCCGTCGCCGTCGGCCAGATAGCGCACGTCGAGCAGGTCGAGTGCGTCGCAGACCCGGCGCAGACTCACCGCCTCGACGGTGGCGGGCATCTCGGTCAGCACGGGCCGCTCGTTGGACGGGCAGTCGTCGCCCGGCTGGCGAGGGCTGGGCGGCCCGATTCGGACCGCGCTTTCCATCGTGATCCCGCTTCGGGTTTCCGGATCGCCGCCGTCGGCGGGACCGGGGCGCCATGACCACCACGGCATCGCTCGCGCACCTCACTCCCCAGCGGATCCAGCCGCCTACGGTGCGTTGGATCCGAGGATGGACGGTACCCGGACAGCCGAGTTGAGGCACCCCCCCAACGACCGCCCCAGCCCAGAAGAATGACCAGGGGTCATCCTTTCGGACGAGTACTCAGGGGTGTTACGGCAAGATCCGTGGCCTTCTGCGACCATGCGGCTCCGTATGGTCCCACCAGGCCGACCCAGCGACCCGCCACCCGCACCTGAACGTTGGGGTCGCCGGGGCCGGCGGACGGGCCGTCAGCGGCCCCGAGGAAGCCCATCCGGACCACCGCCTGCACCAGCCGCTGCGGCACCTCCACCGGGACGGCGGGCGCCTCTTCCGGAGTGACCAGCACCGCCACGTGGTCGAGCAACGCGTCGCGTAGAGCACGCTGGCCCACCGCGCGGCCGGCCACTCCCTGCTCGCTGGCCGTCCGCAGGGTGCCCGCCGCTGCCTGCGCGATCCGGCGCAGCTCAACGACGGGCAGCACCTCCACCTGCCTGCTCCGCGCCGGGGGCAGCGGCCACCGCCACTGCGCGTCCCGACGCGTCGGCAGGGCCACGCCACCGCGCTCCAACTCGGCCAGCAACTCGGCGGCGGCCACCGTGACGTCCTCGGCCGGCCCGCCGGCCACCGTGCGGACCACCAGGACCTGCCAGGGCAGCCGGGCCCAGAGGGCGACCCGGTCAGGGCCGCCGGCCGGACGCAGCCGGACCGGTGCGAGCGGATCCAGCCGGACCAGACGGGCCAGGAAGGCACCGGCGTCCGCCACCCCGGCAACCCCGTGTGTCGGAGTCGCTGCCGCCCGGCCCGGCTCCGTCGTACCCGGTCGGGTCACACCACACCTCCGCCCTGCGGGGCGTACGTGAGCAGGAAGTCCCGCTCCTCCGGAGTGATCCGCCGGGGCACCTGGCGGGTCAGGTCGAACGGCACCAGCACCGAGCGGGCACGGCTGGCCAGCACCTCACCGTCGTACAACTCGTAGGCGACGGTGAACCGGGAGGCCCGGATCTCCTCCACCCACAGCTCGATCCGGACGGTCGGCGCGGCCTCCGCGGTGGCCCGACCCAACGCGTAGTCGACCGGGCGCAGGTAGTCGACCTCGTGCCGGCGGATCACCACCCCGTCGGCGAACGAGCCGACCCCCCAGGCCCGGCCGCCGGCGAACATCAACGCCACCCGCGCCTCCTCGTACAGGGTGAGGAAGCGCGAGTTGTTGACGTGGCCGTACGCGTCCAGGTCGGACCAGCGCAGCGTGCAGTGGTAGACGAACCGGTCGGACACCGTTTCCGCCGGTCAGTCGCGGGTCAGCTTGCGGTAGGTCACCCGGTGCGGCCGGGCGGCCTCCGCGCCGAGGCGGTCGATCTTGTTCTTCTCGTACGCCTCGAAGTTGCCCTCGAACCAGAACCACCTGGACGGGTCCTGGTCGTCGCCCTCCCAGGCCAGGATGTGCGTGGCGACGCGGTCCAGGAACATCCGGTCGTGCGAGATGACCACGGCGCAGCCGGGGAACTCCAGCAGGGCGTTCTCCAGGCTGGACAGCGTCTCCACGTCCAGGTCGTTCGTCGGCTCGTCGAGCAGGATGACGTTGCCGCCGATCTTCAGGGTCAGCGCCAGGTTGAGCCGGTTGCGCTCACCACCGGAGAGCACCTTCGTCGGCTTCTGCTGGTCCGGTCCCTTGAAGCCGAACGCGGCGATGTACGCCCGCGACGGCATCTCGACCTTGCCCACCATCAGGTAGTCCAGGCCGTCGGAGACGACCTCCCAGACGGTCTTGTCGCCGTTGAGGCCCTCGCGGTTCTGGTCGACGTACGACAGCGAGACGGTGGGGCCGACCCGGACCTCGCCGCCGGTCGGCTCCTCCAGCCCGACGATGGTCTTGAACAGCGTGGTCTTGCCGACGCCGTTGGGGCCGATGATGCCGACGATGCCGTTGCGCGGCAGCGAGAACGACAGGTTGTCGATCAGCAGCCGGTCGCCGAAGCCCTTGCTGAGGTTGTTCGCCTCGATCACCGTGCTGCCCAGGCGCGGGCCCGGCGGGATCTGGATCTCCTCGAAGTCCAGCTTGCGGGTCTTCTCCGCCTCGGTGGCCATCTCGTCGTACCGGTCGAGGCGGGCCTTCGACTTGGTCTGCCGGGCCTTGGCGTTGGAGCGGACCCACTCCAGCTCCTCGGTGAGGCGCTTCTTCATCTTGGCGTCGCGGCGGCCCTCGACGGCCAGGCGGGCGGCCTTCTTCTCCAGGTAGGTGGAGTAGTTGCCCTCGTACGGGTAGGTCCGGCCACGGTCCAGCTCGAGGATCCAGTTGGCCACGTTGTCGAGGAAGTACCGGTCGTGGGTGATCGCCATGACGGTGCCCGCGTACTTCGCCAGGTGCTGCTCCAGCCAGGAGACGCTCTCCGCGTCCAGGTGGTTGGTGGGCTCGTCGAGCAGCAGCAGGTCGGGCGCCTCCAGCAGCAGCTTGCAGAGGGCGACCCGGCGACGCTCACCACCGGAGAGCTGGGTCACGTCGGCGTCCGGCGGCGGGCAGCGCAGCGCGTCCATGGCCAGTTCGAGCTTGGAGTCGACGTCCCAGGCGTCGAGGTGGTCGAGCTCCTCCTGGAGCTTGCCCATCTCCTCCATCAGCTCGTCGGAGTAGTCGGTCGCCATCTGCTCGGCGATCTTGTTGAACCGCTCCAGCTTGGCCTTGGTCTCGGCGACCGCCTCCTCGACGTTGCCGAGCACGGTCTTGGCCTCGTTGAGCGGGGGCTCCTGGGCGAGCATGCCGACGGTGTAGCCGGGCATGAGCCGGGCCTCGCCGTTGCTCGGCTTGTCCAACCCTGCCATGATCTTGAGAAGGCTGGACTTGCCGGCGCCGTTCGGACCGAGCACACCGATCTTGGCCCCCGGCAGGAAGCTCAACGTCACGTTGTCGAGCACGACCTTGTCGCCGTGCGCCTTGCGCGCCTTTTCCAGGACGTAGATGTACTGGGCCACGGTGCGGGCTACCTCCGTCGGTTGCTGTCGCTGATCGGCGGCGCGGCGCGGGCTGCGAGGACCGCCCGCCGC
>NZ_JBSFBM010000058.1:0-25170 GCF_053592955.1 Micromonospora sp. NPDC002411
GCCGAGGGACAGCGCCTCCAGCGCGCTGAGCCCGAACGACTCGACCCGGGACGGCACCACGAGGCAGTCGATCTCCTGGAGGAAGTCCGCAGCCGCTACGGAGCTGCGCGCGACCTGCGCCTCAGGAGAACAAGGCGGGAGGGCCAACTCGACCCCACGCGCGCCCACCAACGTGAAGGGCGGAACGGCCCGGACGACCAGGCACCCAGCGGGTCAGAACAGGACCGTCGCGAGGGTGCCGATCGGTTGGAAGCCGCAGCGTTCGTAGACCCGGCGGGCGGGGAGGTTGAAGTCGTTGACGTACAGGCTGACCGTGGGAGCGACCCGCAGCAGCGCGTCGCGGACCACTGCTGCCATGGCGGCGGTGGCGATCCCGCGGCCCCGCCACTCGGGTGCTACCCAGACGCCCTGGACCTGGGCGGTCCGCTTGGTCACCACGGCCAACTCGGCCTTGAAGACGACCTTGCCGTCGACGAAGCGGGCGTACGCGCGACCGGATCGGACCAGGTCGTTGACCCGCCTGCGGTAGCTGCGTCCGCCGTCTTCGGCCAGCGGGGATACGCCGACCTCCTCGGTGTACATGGCTACTGCCGCCGGGAAGAGTCGGTCGACCTCACCGGGGCGGACCTGGCGTACTTCTGGGTCGGCAGGTACGGATGGCAGGGTGTCAGCGGCCAGCAGTGGCTGGTTGGGGCGGACGTCTCGCGCTGGCCCCCACGTGTCGGAGAGCCGGTCCCAGAGCCCGAGTACGGCGTCGGCCCGCCCGACGATGGAGGAGCACAGCCGCTCCTCGCCGGCGAGCAGGTCGGCGAAGGCGGCCACCGCGGCGTCGCTCGCCAGCACCGGGGTCAGGTTGCCGCCGAGCCAGCACAGCGACTCCAGGTTGCGGCGTGCGCCGTACCCCAGGATTCTGCCTTCGGCCCGCCACCACGAGAGGCCGCGCGCGGCGATTCGCTCGGCGACCTGCGCGCCCGCGAACGGGTCATGGTCGAGTAGACGCTCGACCGCGCGGCGCTCCGATTCCCCCAGTTGCCGTACCGGCACCGTCAGCACGACTACCAGCCTGCCAGATCGACCCCCTGCTCCGCCGGTCGAGTGACAAGGCCGGCACCGGCTCGGCCGGCTCGCCGATGGGGCGGGTCCGCTCGGCCCACCGGACGACGGGTGGTACGAGGGCTCCGAGCAGGAGGAACAGCGCACCGAGCACCAGCCAGCCTGGTACGCCCCAGCCGAGGGCGAGGGTGGTCACTACCACCGGGGCGAGCATCTTGCCCAGTTCGTAGCCCATGCCGTACGCCCCCTGGTACTGCCCCTGGGCGTTCGTCGGCGCGAGCCCGAAGGAGATCGCCCAGCCGGCGGCGGAGTGCCACAGTTCCCCGATCACGTGGGCGAGCGACCCGACGCCGAGCAGGCCCACCGCCCCGGCGGTGGGGAGCGCGCCACTGGCGGCGAAGAGTACGCAGGCCAGGGCGATGGCGACGCCGGCTCGACGGGCGGCGCGAGCGGCTGCGGGCAGGGTGGCCGCGACGCTCGCGGCGCGTACCTGGAGGAGGACCACGAGCCCGGTGTTGACCAACGTCAACGCGGAGATCATCCAGATGGGTGCCTTGGTGTGCCCGGCGATCCACAGCGGCAGGGCGATGGTGAGCAGGCTGAAGTGCATGGACATCAGCCCGTCGACCAGGGTGAAGGCCAGGAACGGCCGGTCCCGTAGGGCGATCAGTCGGGGGCCGTGCGTCGGGGCGGCGACCGGGGCGATGCTGGGCAGTCGGAGGAAGACCAGTGCGGCGGCGAGTGACGCCGCTGCGGTGGTCAGGATCAGTGCGACGTACCCGGTCCGGGTGTCGGCGGCGATGGCGAAGCCGCCGAGGACCGCGCCGACGGAGATCCCGACGTTGGTGGTGGCGCGCAGGTAGGCGCGGGTGCGTACCCGCTGGTCGGCCGGGATCGCTCCGGCGATCAACGCGCCCCGGGCGCCGCGCTCGACCGCATCGGCGAGTGCGGTGGCGGCACCCACCAGTACGAACGTGGGGAAGGACCGGACGGCGATCAGGCCGACGGTGAGGGTGCCGGCGACGACCAGCGCGCCGACCTGTACGCCGCGCGGGCCGACTCGGTCGGCCAGGTAGCCACTCGGCGCGCTGGCCAGGACCCCGACGAGCGCCGAGATGGTCAATCCGATGCCGACCTGGGTCGCCGACAGGCCTACCGATCGGGTGAGGAAGAGGGCGCTCGCGACGAGCCAGAGGCCACGCCCGACGGTCTTGACCAGGGTTCCGAGGGTGAGGATCCGGGCCGGGCCGGGTGGGGGAAGCAGGCGCATGACCGGAACGCTAGCAAGACGTACGTACGGTTTGCAAGGATGAGGGTTGCCGACGATGCATTGCCGATATATCGTTGATGCATCAGCGACAGTACGGAGAAAAGGAGAACCTGATGAGGTTCCATCGACACAACCACCCCCTGCACGAGGCGCGGATGCGAGGCTTCGGCTTCCCGCCGGTGCCGCCCGGCCACGGGCAGGAACACGGACACGGCGGCCCCTGGGGCGGCCGGGGTCGCGGCAGAGGTCGGGGGCGACGCCCCAACGTCCGGGCCGCCGTGCTGGCTCTGCTCACCGAGCGGCCGATGCACGGCTACGAGATGATCCAGGAGATCGACTCCCGCACCGGCGGTGCGTGGCGACCGAGCCCCGGGTCGATCTACCCCACCCTCCAGCTACTGGAGGACGAGGGCGTGATCGTCGCCAGCACGGAGGAATCCGGCGGCGGGCGCAAGCGGTTCACGGTCACCGAGGCCGGGCAGGCGGAGGCCATCGAGGCCGCGCAGACCCCGGCATGGGCGGACGTCGCCCAGACCACGGTGACCAGTTGGCACGACATCCGCGACTCCGGCGCGCAGGCGATGAACGCTCTGCGCCAGGTCATGATGAACGGCACCGACGACCAACGCGAGCGGGCCGCCCAGGTGCTCGACGAGACGCGCCGCAAGCTGTACGCGATCCTCGCCGAATCCGAGTGACCCGAACGCCAACGTCCAACCGCACGCCAACGTCGGCCCGAACGCCAACGTCCGCACGACCAGCGCCGACGCCCGCACGACGCAGGCCGGCGCCCGCGACCCGCGCCGCGCACGGCAGCAGGACGGCATCGGGTACGACGACAGCGGCCGTTCCCCCGCACGGGGAACGGCCGCATTTTCCATGTGGAAAATCAGTGCACGGTGACCGTCGGGCCGGTGACCAGCCCGCGCAACTCCTCGGGGAGTTCGGCGCCCATCTCGTCGGCGATCCGCAGCGCCTCCTCGATCAGCGTCTCCACGATCTGCGCCTCGGGCACCGTCTTGACGACCTGCCCCTTGACGAAGATCTGGCCCTTGCCGTTGCCGGAGGCGACACCGAGGTCGGCCTCGCGGGCCTCGCCGGGACCGTTGACGACGCAGCCCATGACGGCGACCCGCAGCGGCACCGGCAGCCCTTCCAGGCCGGCGGTGACCTCCTCGGCGAGCTTGTAGACGTCCACCTGGGCGCGCCCACAGGACGGGCAGGAGACGATCTCCAGGCCGCGCTCGCGCAGACCGAGGGACTCCAGGATCTGGTTGCCGACCTTGATCTCCTCGACCGGCGGCGCGGACAGCGACACCCGGATGGTGTCGCCGATCCCCTCGGCCAGCAGCGCACCGAAGGCGACCGCCGACTTGATGGTGCCCTGGAACGCCGGCCCGGCCTCGGTGACGCCGAGGTGCAGCGGGTAGTCGCACTGCTCGGCGAGCTGCCGGTACGCGCGGATCATCACGACCGGGTCGTTGTGCTTGACCGAGATCTTGATGTCCCGGAAGCCGTGCTCCTCGAACAGCGAGCACTCCCAGAGCGCCGACTCGACGAGCGCTTCGGCGGTGGCCTTGCCGTACTTCGACAGCAGCCGCTTGTCCAGCGAACCGGCGTTGACGCCGATACGGATCGGCACCCCCGCCGCACCCGCGGCGCGGGCAATCTCCTTGACCTTGTCGTCGAACTGGCGGATGTTGCCCGGGTTGACCCGGACCGCGGCGCAGCCGGCGTCGATCGCGGCGAAGACGTACTTGGGCTGGAAGTGGATGTCGGCGATCACCGGGATCTGCGACTTCTTGGCGATCGCGGGCAGCGCCTCGACGTCGTCCTGGGACGGCACGGCAACCCGGACGATCTGGCAGCCGGACGCGGTCAGCTCGGCGATCTGCTGGAGCGTGGCGTTGATGTCGGAGGTGAGGGTCGTGGTCATCGACTGCACGGACACCGGCGCACCGCCACCGACCGGGACCGAACCCACCATGATCTGGCGGCTGGCCCGACGGGGAGCGAGCGGCGGAGGCGGCACGGCTGGCATACCGAGACTGATAGCTGTCACTTCAGGCACTCACCTTGAGAAGAGCGTGATCGGGTTGACGACGTCCGCGGCGATGGTCAGCAGCGTGAACGCGCCACCGATCAGGATCACCGCGTACGTGAAGGGCATCAGTTTGAGGTAGTCCACCCGGCCGGGGTCGGCCCGGCCGATCCGCGCGTACACCCAGGAGCGGGCGCGTTCGAACCAGGCGACGGCGATGTGGCCGCCGTCCACCGGGAGCAGCGGCAGCAGGTTGAACACGCCGATGAAGAAGTTCAGCGACACGAAGAGCATGAAGAAGACCAGCCAGGCGTTGTTCTCCACCGCTTCGCCGCCGAGTCGGCTGGCGCCGACCACGCTGATCGGGGTGTCGATGTCACGCTCGCCGCCGGTGAGGGCGGTCCACAGGGCGGGGACCTTCTGCGGGAGACGCTGCAATGCCTGGACGGTGCCGACGGCCAACTGGCCGGTGAAGTCGGCGGTGGCGCCGAAGGCGCCGACCGGGCCGTACGTCACGCGGGTGGGCGTGCTGGGGACGAGCCCGACGCCGAGGGCGGCCACCGGCGCGACGGTGCCGTTCGGGTTGTCCAGCGGCGGACGCTGGGTCTGCGCGAGCACGGTGCTGGTGGTGCCCGGCTGCCCGTCGCGGACGTACGCGATCTGCGCGGTGTCGCCGGGCTTGAGCGCCCGCAAGGTGGTGAGTAGGTCGCCGTAGGAGTTGACCGCCGTGCCGTTGACCGATGTGATCCGGTCGCCGTTCTTCAGCTGCGCCTGGGCGGCGGGGCTGGCGGCGTCGGCGGAGGTGCACGCCCGCGCCGCGTTCTCCGGCACCACGCACTGGCTGAGCTGGATGACGGCCGGCTCCTGGCGGGCCTGCGCGTCGGTGGTCGGGAAGTCCGGGTTGGGCAGGCCAGCGGAGACGGCGAGGATCCAGATCGTGACCAGGGCGAGCGCGAAGTGCGTGATCGACCCGGCGGCCATGACGATCGTCCGCTTCCAGACCGGGTAGCGCCACATCACCCGCGACTCGTCGCCCGGCTCGACGTCGTCGTCCTGCGGGGTCATCCCGACGATCTTGCAAAAGCCGCCGAGGGGGATGCCCTTGAGGCCGTACTCGGTCTCACCCCGCTTGAACGACCAGATCGTGGGGCCGAAGCCGACGAAGTACTTGGTGACCTTCATCCCGAACGCCTTGGCGGTCAGCAGGTGACCCGCCTCGTGCAGGCTCACCGAGATGAGAATGGCCAGGGCGAAGAGGACCACCCCGAGCAGGTACGACATCAAGCTCCTTCCACCGAACCCGCGATGATCTCCTGCGCGTGCGCGCGTGCCCACGACTCGGCCGCGAGCACGTCCTCGACGGTACCTGGTTCGCCGAAGTCCGGAGCCTCCTCCAACACGCGTTCGAGGGTGTCGACGATGCCGAGGAACGGCAGTCGACCCGCCACGAACGCGGCCACGCACTCCTCGTTCGCCGCGTTGTAGATCGCCGGGCGGCTGCGACCGGCCTCCCCGGCGGCCTTGGCCAGCGCGACGGCCGGGAACGCCTCGTCGTCGAGCGGCGCGAACTCCCAGGTGTGCGCGGCCGTCCAGTCGACGGCGGTGGCGGCCTCCGGCACCCGGTCCGGCCAGCCGATGCCGAGCGCGATCGGCAGCCGCATGTCTGGTGGGCTGGCCTGGGCGATCGTCGACCCGTCGACGAACTCGACCATCGAGTGGATCACCGACTGCGGATGCACCATCACGGCGATGTCGGCGTAGGGCACGTCGAACAGTTCGTGCGCCTCGATCACCTCAAGCGCCTTGTTGACCATCGTCGCCGAGTTGATCGTGACGACCGGCCCCATGTTCCAGGTCGGGTGCGCGAGGGCCTGCTCGGGTGTGACCTGCGTCAACTCGTCGCGCCGCCGCCCTCGGAACGGGCCGCCGCTGGCCGTCACGATCAGCCGCCGCACCTCGCCGCGCGAGCCGGAGCGCAGACACTGGGCCAGCGCCGAATGCTCCGAGTCGACCGGCACGATCTGCCCCGGCCGCGTCACCGCGGCCTTGACCAGCGGGCCGCCGGCAACCAGCGACTCCTTGTTGGCAAGCGCGAGGGTACGACCAGCACCCAGCGCGGCCAGCGTAGGAGCGAGGCCCAGCGAGCCGACCACCCCGTTGAGCACGATGTCGCACGGCCACTGGGCCAGCTCGGTCATCGCGTCCGGGCCGGCCACGATCTTGGGAAGCTTGAAGTCGCCGGTGGCCCATCCACGCCGGCTCGCCTCCGCGTAGAACGCGAGCTGGAGGTCCTGCGCGGCGGACGCCCTGGCCACCCCGACCGCGTCGACGCCCAGTTCGAGGGCCTGCGCGGCGAGCAGCTCGACGTTGCCGCCGCCCGCACCCACGGCGACCACCCGGAACCGGTCCGGGTTGCGCCGGACGATGTCGATGGCCTGTGTACCGATCGAACCTGTGGACCCGAGCAGAACAAGATCGCGGGGGGAAGTCACAGGGCCATTCTTCCCCACCGTCACTGCAAGCCCGCTGGGAGCCTCAGCCCTCCCCCGCGCCGTCCCACCCCACTGCGCCCGCCCTCGCACCGGGCGATGATCGACTCGGGTTCACGGAAGTCGCGGCATCCCAAGCACCAGGACACCCCGATTTCCGGCAAACCGTGTCGATCAAGCCTCTTCGTCGGTCGACTCGGGCACCGGCTCGGTCGGTGCCGCCTCCTCGCCCAGCAGGTCGCCCGGATCGATGGAGAACTCGAACGGCTCTCGCATGACGAACCGAGTTCCGGCAGCCGCAGCGGCCACCGGCCGATACTCCCCCTCGATCAACTCGTACAGCGCGATCGTGGGCACCCGATTACGCAGGTCGACCCGGAGGAAGAAGGGAACACCGACCGCGGCGTACTCACGCGGCCGGTCGATGATGTCCTTGCGCCGGTTTCCGGGGGAGACAATCTCGCCCAACAGCACGGCGTGCCCGATGTCCATCGTCGTCCGGCCACCGCCCGGCGCGTCGAGGATCACGATGTCGGGGATGAAGAGATCTTCACCAGAGACGACGTTCGTCTCCAGATAGAGCCACAGCTTTGCACGGCGGGCTGCCTGCTTGAGGTGATACGCGAGGTCCAACTCCGCGTCCTGATGGTCGTATCCGGCATGTGGTGTCACGATCACGCTTCCGCTCAGGACCTCAACCTTGGGGCCGTTGGTCTCCGGCAACAGGTCAAGGGCGAGCTGCGCAGTCCACGGCTCGTCGTGCCACCGCAGCACGTCGAACGACGGCTCGGTGTGCTGCGGCGCCGGCTCCGGCGCGAACGCGGCCTGGGCCATCCGGGCTCACCCCCTCAGCGGGACATTCTGCTCAGGTCAGCCTAGCCACCGCAGCCCGTACGAGGCGTCATCGCACACCCAGTCCGACGTGTTACCACCCCTCGAACTTGCCTGCTACCCAGCGTTACCATCGCCGCTTTCCGAAACACCCGCCCAAACTCTCGAGCCCGGCCGCGTCACCCTTGAAGCGATGCGAGTTAACCCTCCTGCTCCCGCAGCAGGATCTGCACCTTAGATGGGAATTGCGGATCATCTGCCATTACTAAGCAGATCACCGAGCCACGAAACCCGCGAAATTGCATCCGAGCGTGGTTGTTCGGGTCGTGCAGCACAAGCCGCCCGGACGGACACGGAAGCAATGTCTCAAAAAGGGCCGAAGGAAGCGCTGTCCGGGGAGTGGATTTCCACACCTCACATTCGACGGGACCGACGATGCTCGGCCTCACGCTGAATATGATCGAGCTGCCATCCTGATACCAACTGCTCGCCGCCGGGTCCCAGTCGCTGATGTCATCGTCACTTCCTGCATCCTCCAGGAGGAGACAGCCGTGTTCGATTTTAGCCAGAAAGGCAACTACGGGGTAGTCATCTACCATTCCTTCTTACTCCTTTCCTGAGAGAGCACCGAGACGACTCCACCCTGCTGCCTGGCGCAGGCCCAGCAGTGGGGATAGGCCGTTTGAGGGAACCCAAGATCAATTAGCCCGGGGTCGATGAGGCCAGTCGCGGGTTGGTGGTCCGGAATCCAGTCCCCGTTCGGGAGACCAGAGGTCGTGGCGGAACAGGTGTGACAGCCGTGCGCATTCCCTGACTCGTTGATCAGCTCGCGAACGCCGGGCGCATCGATATCACCGTCCACGAGAGCTACGCCCTCCCGCGCATTGGGCCCGGCACCAAGCGTTAGATCGCACTTTTTTCCAGGACTAATGTTATGTACAAGTACCGGCGTGTTGCCGGCCAGCACATAGTACGTGTGGGTGTTGGCGACAGTGAGGTTGTGGACGGTGGCCCACTGGGTAGTCCAGCGCTCCATCGCCGTGATCTGCACCAGGGTGCCGGTGCTCGTCCGCAGCACTTGGCCGGATCGCAGATCGGTGGCGTCGACCCACTCGTTCAGCTCCGGCACCCAGAACGGGTGACCGTCGGTCGCGGTGACCTCAGCCGTGTCCGTCCCCTGGTCGCCGTCGGTGTCGATGGTGACCTTCACCAGGTTCTTGACGCCGTCGCCCTTGATCGCGGCGGTGACCGTCTCTACCTCGACCCGACCCGTCTCCGGATCAGTGACCTGGACCTTGTCGCCCGGCTCGACGTCCTCGATCGGCTTCGTCGAGCCGTCGGCCATGAGTACCTTGGTGCCGGGCACGAAGCTGTTGCACGACTCCCCGCCATCAGGCTCGCCGCCGCCGCCATCAGGCTTGCCGTCGCCGCCGCCTCCGCTGGTCCCGCCACTACTGCGACCGGAGGCACCTGCCTTGCCGCCGGGCTTCGAGTCGCCCTTGCCGGCACCACCGGAACTCTTGCCACCGCCGGACTTCCCGGCACCACTCGACGCGGCCGACGATCCCTTTGGATTGCTCTTGGCCTGGGCGTCCTTCTGAACCGGATTTCCGGTCTTCTTCGAGGCGTTCGTCGCCTTGTTGCTCGTCGTGTTGGCCATGTCGGCGGCCTTCTTCTTCGCCGCCTGCGCCGCCTGCTTCGCTCGCTCGATCGCCAACTTCTTGGCGTTCAGTGCCGCCGTCTCCGCCGCCTTGGCGGCAGCCAGGACAGCCTCGGCCGCTCTCTTCGCCGCTCGCCAAGCCTGAATGGCGTCGATCGTCCGACTGATGGCCTTGGCCACCTTCGGTGTCTTGAGAATCTTGCCGAACGGGATCGCCCCGAGGATCAGGCTGCCGCACGCCCACAGGTCACCGCCGAAGCAGTTCATGGCGTCGTTGATGCCGATGAACTCCTTGAGGATGTACCAGGCCGAGTCGAGCACCACCGACATCAGCGACCGGCCCATGTTGGCCTGCGCCTGGGACACCATCGCCGCCGACAGGCCCGCACCGGCCAACGCCGCCGCAGTCTCCGACGCGGTCAGCGCCACCGACAGACCCGACGGGTCCGAGTGGGTCACCGGGTTGTTGTGGGCGTACGCGTACCCGTTGGACTGTGCCGGATCGGCCAGGTCCAGGACCGGGTCCGCGGACAGGAACCGTCCCACTGTCGGGTCGTACAGACGCGCACCGAGCGGGGTGTACCCGGAGGCGTCGTCACGGACCGCCCCGAGGAACCCGGTGTTGTTCTGCATGTTGACACCGAGCGGCGCGGTGCCCCGCTGGTTGCCGAACGGATCCTGCTTACGGATCCGCACCGGCATCGCCGTGTCGTACATGCCGACCTCGGCGTACGTGCTGCCCTGATGGTCACCGGCCAGAGCCAGCAGGTACGTGTGGGCGATGCTGTTGTTCGCGTAGCGCACCACGGTGCCACCCGGCGCGGCGTACGTGCGTTGGACGGACACCTGCACCCCGCCCCGCTGCACCGTCAGCTGCGCCTCACCCAGGTTCAGGGTGGCCTGACGCTGCTGGATCGTCAGCAGACGGGTGCCCCCCGGCCCATAGATGTGCCGGGTTGTGGCGTTATCCGAGGTAGGGGCTGTCGCGGCGCTGGGCGTGGTGGTGGAGGCGGAGGCGGACGGTGTCGTGGATGGGGATGTGGTCGAAGTCGGTGGGGTGGATGAAGCGGACCTCGGTGGACTCGTCGCTGACGGTCAGCGTGCCGGCGGTGACTCGGGCGAGGTAGGTGACGGTGAACTCCTGCCGGACCTCGCCGTCGGCGTATGCGATGACGTGCGCAGGGTCGGTGTATATGCCGAGCAGGCCGGTGATCTCGATGTCGAGGCCGGTCTCTTCTTTGACCTCGCGGACGGCGCACTGTTGGAGGGTTTCGCCGATGTCCATGGCGCCGCCGGGTAGGGCCCAATTGCCGGAGTCGGTGCGCCGTTGCAGTAGGACGCGGCCGTGGGTGTCGGTGACGATCGCGGCAGCACCGGGGACAAGGCTGTTCGCGGTGGGGGCGTCCTGGTCGTGGTAGTAGTCGCGCCGGCCGGTCACCGGGTCTCCTTCGCGTAAGCGGTGGTGGTTTGCCAGATCTGTTCGAACTGGTCGGCGTGGGCGGCGAAGATGCCGTGCGGTGAGAGTTCGCGCAGGTGCAGGGCGGGGTGTTGATAGCCGCGGGCGCGGTACAGGTGTGGGGTGACGATCATCTGGTGGTCGAAGCGGAACACCGAGTTGTACAGGTGCACGGTGTGCAGGCCGATCTCCACCCCCGCGACGTGGTTGAGGGGTTCGCAGAAGTTGAGGGCGTTGCGGATGCGGCCGGGTAGGGTGCCGCCGATCTGTTCGAGGGCGTCGCGTTCGGCCACGTGCGGGCAGTCGGGGTCGGCGAATGCGAGCCGGAACCGGGCGCCGTTGGCGGCCTTGTCGGTGATGAGTTGCATGGTGTTGGGCAGCAGCTCTAGGAGGAACGGGTAGGCGTAGCCGAGCAGGTCGATCCGGCTGGTGGCGCCGGCGAGGAGGGCTGCCCAGACGTGGTGGGGGATGTCGGCGCGGTGGGCGTAGGCGGCGACGACCTCGGCGGTGGCTTCCGCGCCGGGTGCCTGGTCGGGGCGGGTCTGCGGCCACAGATCGGCTTCGGTTTCGCCGAGGGCGTCGGCGACGGCGAGGCGGGTGCGCTGGTGCGGGACGCGGCCGGTGAGCCACCGGGTGACGGTCTTGACGTCGACACCCACGGCTGTGGCGAGGGCGGCCGGGTCGAGGTGGGCGCGGAGCATGGCCGCGCGCAGGCGGTGACTCATACCGTCCCACGGTAGTGGACACAGCGGGACGCGCCAGGTCGTGGAAGTGTCCGGGGTGGTGTCCGTCGGGACGTTGGGGTGCCCGGGGCTGATTCGTAGGTTCTGCGGCAGGGCCTCGCCGGTTCGCTTGCGGCAGATTCGCCGGGCTGGTGGGTGCCAGGGGGAAGGGGGTGTCGCCGGCCCGGGATGCGGTCGGGTCGGGTGTCGGCGGTGGCCCCTTCTCCCTTCCAACGAGCCGGATGGGTGGTGGGGTTGTTGTCGGTGCATCAGCCGGTACGGCCGCAGTGGATCTGCGCGGGGTGCGGGGCGGCGTGGCCGTGTCGGACTCGTAAGCGGCAGCTCGTGGCGGAGTTCACCGGTGCGCGGGTGTCGCTGATGCTGCACCTGTCGGCGTACCTGGTGCAGGCGTGTGAGGACCTGCCGCACACCCCATCGGGGGTCCTGCACGCACGCTTTCTGGCCTGGCCACGTTCAGCGGCACTACGCAACGAGTAGCGGGCGCCCCGACCAAGCGCCGCCTTCTTCGCCCGCTCGACCGCCAGCTTCTTGGCGTTCAACGCGGCCGTCTCCGCCGCCCGGGCGTTCTTCCATTTGGCGATGTCGTGCGCTGCCTCGAACTCGTCCGTGGTGGCTACGCCGTTGGCATAGGCAGTCACGGTCTACAGGTAGATACACGTTCCTGACTGGCGATGCCGGGACACAAGGTCAGCCATCGACACCCTGAACGACGCCCTCAGCCCACCGGCGGAGAACCCAGCGACCCGTCTGTCACCATCGCTGTCCGCTGACGTTGCCGTCAGCGTTGCCGTAAAACCGCCGTAGGGCCCCGCCATACCATATTTCCGGCGAGGCCCTACAGCGGTTTCCTGCGTCCCACGGATAGCGATGAGGGGTAGCCTGGAAGGATCCAAGCGCCTTACGGCTCTCAATGCGAGCTGCAAGGCGGCAAGGATTCCCTCAGACAATCGGATGCCTGTTGGGATCCAATACGTTTACGCCCTCCGCGTCCAGCATGGATTCGAACTCATCAAGAGTCTCACGCTTGATGAAATCAGCCTCGCTTTTGTAAATCGGAAGCAGCCACAAGAATCGCGCACCACCCGCTTCCGCCGGAGCCCACTCAAGCTCGGGCCCGTAGGGATAAGGAAGGCTCACCAAGAGGTGATCCATGTGCGAACCCGGCATCCAAGGCCGGCCAATATTGATGACAGATCCCACGTCCAACTGATGAGCCTCGAATGAGTGAAAGTGACTCACCATTGCCAGCGTTTCCGAGTGCATGTCGGCAGCCACGGGAGACATTACGAAGAACTCGATTCCATCGACTGCAGATCCTTGCACAGAGGACCCGACTGTTACGTAAACCCAAGCGTCACCAGCACGCTGGGGGTAGACCCGATAGGCGGCGAAGTGTGGAACTCGCTCCAGGATCGGCCCGCGATCCCAGGACGCGGCTTCCACAATATGGCCATCCCAGAATCTCCGAACATGCCGCTCAAGGGCAGACAATCTTTCGCTATCTTCGGTCATAGCCCCAGATTCCTTTTAATCGCCTTGGAGACCTTCGCCATCTCGGCCCCCTGCGCTAGCTGGCAGACCTTACATGCGGCCCCATTGATGCCGTCATCCCTTGCGTAGGCTCTTCGCTCTGCGTTCGTCATTTCCGACCCGCCGCCGCGATAGTAGTGGAGAACAAGCGGCGGGTCATGCTCCGGAACGGGGGCATGAGGGGTTCCTGATGTCATCGTAGCGCCGCACTCCGGGCACGGCTGACCCTCACCCGCTGCTCGCGCCGCCCGACCGCCAGGGCCATTTGTCTGCGAGCCACCGTAGTGCGTAGCCCGATTGTACGGAACTGTGGCCGTGACCGGATTTTCTAGGTCACTCGCAACCCCGCTGGAATCCACTTCGAACCGGGCATTACCGCAGTTGTGAACCAGGACCGGCACGGCGCCCGCCAGCACGTAGTACGTGTGGATGTTGGCGACGGTGAGGTTGTGGACGGTGGCCCAGGCGGTGCTCCAGCGTTCGATCGCCGTGATCTGCACGAGGGTGCCGGCGCTGGTTCGCAGCATCTGGCCGGATCGCAGGTCGGTGGCGTCGACCCACTCGTTCAGCTCCGGCACCCAGAACGGGTGACCATCGGTCGCTGTGACCTGGGCCGTGTCCGAACCCTGCTCACCGTCGGTGTCGATGGTGACCTTCACCAGGTTCTTGACACCCTCGCCCTTGATCGCGGCGGTTACCGTCTCCACCTCGACCCGACCCGTCTCCGGATCAGTCACCTGGACCTTGTCGCCCGGCTTGACGTCCTCGATCGGCTTGGCCGACCCGTCAGCCATGACCACCTTGGTACCTGGCACGAAGCTGTTCTTCGGGGTCTTGCAGGAACCACCGCTGGAGCCGCCGTTACTACGTTCCGAGGCACCTGCTTTGCCGCCGGGCTTCGAGTCGCCCTTGCCGGCACCGCCCTTGCCGGCACCACTCGACGCGGCCGACGAGCCCTTCGGGTTGGTCTTGGCCTGGGCGTCCTTCTGGACCGGATTACCAGTCTTCTTCGAGGTGTTGGTCGCCTTGTTGCTCGTCGTGTTGACCTTGTCGGCGGCCTTTTTCTTGGCTGCCTGCGCCGCCTGCTTTGCTCGCTCGATCGCCAACTTCTTGGCGTTGAGCGCCGCCGTCTCCGCCGCTCTGGCGGCAGCCAGGACAGCCTCGGCGGCTCTCTTCGCCGATCGCCAGGCCTGAATGGCGTCGATCGTCCGGCTGATGGCCCTGGCCACCTTCGGAGCCTTGAGAATCTTGCCAACTGGAATCGCCCCGAGGATCAACTCGCCGCACGCCCACAGGTCACCGCCAAAGCAGTTCATGGCGTCGTCGAGGCCGATGAACATCTTCAGGGTGTCCCAGGCGGCGGAGAGGATCACCGACGTCAGCGACCGGCCCATGTTCGCCTGCGCCTGAGCGACCATCGCCGTCGACAAACCCGCACCGGCCAGCGCCGCAGCCGTCTCCGACGGGGTCAACGACACCGACAGACCCGACGGGTCCGAGTGGGTCACCGGGTTGTTGTGGGCGTACGCGTACCCGTTGGACTGTGCCGGGTCGGCCAGGTCCAGGACCGGGTCCGCGGACAGGAACCGTCCCACCGTCGGGTCGTACAGACGCGCGCCAAGCGGGGTGAAACCGGAAGCGTCATCGCGGACAGCACCGAGGAATCCGGTGTTGTTCAGCAAGTTCGCATTCAACGGCGGGGCACCCCGCTCGTTGCCGAACGGATCCTGCTTACGGATCCGCACCGGCATCGCCGTGTCGTACATGCCGACCTCGGCGTACGTGGTTCCCTGATGGTCACCGGCGAGGGCCAGCAGGTACGAGTTGGCAGTGCTGTTGTTCGCGTAGCGCACCACGGTGCCACCGGGCACGGCGTACGTGCGTTGGACGGAGACCTGCACCCCGCCCTTCTGCACCGTCAGCTGCGCCTCGCCCAGGTTCAGGGTGGCCTGACGCTGCTGGATCGTCAGCAGACGCGTGCCGCCCGGCCCGTAGATGTGCCGGGTCTCGTCCTGCGCCTCCCACTGCTGCGCGGGCACTGTGGCGCACGCCGCCAACACGATCGGCGTGCCATCGGCGGTCGCGGCGTCCTTGACGGCGATGCAGAGGCCGGAGGCGGTGTGCTTGAGCTGACCGGTCGACAGGCGCTCCACCTGCTGGGCCGCGGCACCCGTGCAGCTCTGCACCGCGAAGGCCGAACCCGCGGTGTTGGCGGCCGGCTGCACACACCAGGTGTCGTACGCAGCCAGCGTGCCCAGGTTCGGGTTGCTCTGGTTGGGCGTGGCAGCAAAGCCCCACCGCTGCGCGGGTGATCCATTGCACCCGTACAACTGCAAAGGTTGGTTCGGGACGGTCAACCCACGACTGAGGTCGACGCACTTGTTGGCCAGGCCGACGTACGAGCTCCGGCCCTTGGTGCCCTCGCCGGCGATCCGCTCGACCTGGCCGTCGTACGTCCACGACAGGGTCTGCTGGTCACCGTTCTGGAGGGAGGTGACGGACTTCGTCTCGCCGGTCAGCTCGTACAGCCGCTCGGCGGCAGCGGTGATCGCGGCGCCGGCCGGGGTGAGGTAGTTCTTGGTGACCTTGGTGAGGGTGCGCGGCTGGCTGCCGTCGGCCTTGCCATAGGTGTACGTGGTGGTGGCGTCCTTGGCGGTGGCGCCGGTCAGGTCCTTCTCCACCAGCTTGGTGCGGTTGCCGAGCAGGTCGTACTCGTACTCCTGCCAGTAGCCGGACTTGTCCGTGCCGGCGGCCACGTTGAGGGTGCCGTCGGTGTTGACCGGGCCCGGGGAGCACTGCGCCTGGTTCTTGGCGGTCCAGGCCGTCTTCAGCCGGCCGAGCGCGTACTGGAAGCACTGCCGCTCGGCGATGCCGGTCGCCTCCTCGCGGATCGCGAGGACGTTGCCGGCGTCGTCGTAGGCGTAGGAGCGGTTGGAGACGAGGTTGCCACCGACGATGCTCTTGTCGCCGGTCTGCTCGCGGTAGACCTGCTGGCTGTTGAGGGCGCCGCTGGCGTCGTCGTACGAGGCCATGGTCCACACCCGGTACGGCTGGGCGCCGAGGGTGGAGCGCAGCACCTGCCCGTATGGCGAGTAGACGGTCTCCGCGCCGTACCAGTTGTTGCCGGACACCGAGAGCGGCAGACCGTCCTTGGTGTAGCGGACGAGGAGCTTCTCCGACGGCAGGCTGCCGACGGCGGGCAGGGTCGCCGACTCGGGCAGACCGGTGTCGGTGTAGGTGCTGTCGTAGGTGTACGAGGTCCGCAGGCCCCAGGTGTCGGCGATGGACTGCGGCAGCGTGAGGGTCGTCGACGTGGGCTGGTAGTCGTCGCTGTAGCTGTTGATCCGCTGGGTGTAGGGCAGGCCGTCGGTGTAGCGGGTGGCGCTGGCCGGGAGGCCCTTGCCATTGGCGACGGTGTCGTAGGTGAACTCGCCCAGGAGCGTGCCGGTGCTGCTGCCGAGCCGCTGAGACGTCGGGCGGGACAGCTGGTCGTAGCCGTTCCAGACGGTGATGCCGCGGGCGTTGGTGGAGGTCAGCTGCCGGTCCCGGTGGTCGTACGTGATCCGGGTGGTGCCGGAGTCCGGGTCGGTGGAGCTGTCCATCCGGCCGCGCTGGTCGTACGTCCAGGTCCACGGGCGGGTCGGGCTGGCCGAGTGGGTGGCCTGCGCGAGCTGACCACGCGCGTCGTGCTGGTAGCGCATGCTGGTGAACTCGGTGCGGGCGCTGTTGGTGAAGGTGTCGACCCGGGTGGTCCGGCCCAGGGCGTCGGTGAACATCCGGTAGGAGGTCGCGCCCGCCGGGTTGACCACAGTGGAGTGGTCGGCGCCGTACACGTAGCGGGTGGCCCGGTTCGGCTGTTCGACGCCGTTCAGGACGGGCAGTTCCTGGGTCACCCGGCCGAGGCCGTCGTAGGTGTAGAGGGTGGCGTTGGGTACGGGCCCCGGGTTGTCGGGGTCCACGAACGGCGTGAACAACTGGCCGCCGGGCGAGCCGTTGGCGAGGTACGCGTTGTTGGTCCGCCACACCTCGCCGGAGCTGTTGTACTCCGTGTCGGTGATCAGCCGGCCGCCGCCGGTGGCCTCTTCCTGGGTCTGCCGTTCGCGGCCCAGGCCGTCGTAGATCGTGACGGAGGTCTGGATCCGGTTCTCGTGCCCCCGGTTGAAGGTGGTGATGACCGGTGGCTTCCCGGCGGGCACGACGTACTGGGCCCGGAAGTCCGGGACGGCCGTGGACGACGGGGTACGCCCGGGGCCCCACGCCTCGACGAGGCGGCCCAGCGCGTCGTACTTCGCCTCGCTGACCCGGTCGTTCAGGTCGGTGGTCTTCACCGTGACGGCGCGGCCCGGATCCAACTCCCGGGTCTGCTTGTGCCCCAGCGAGTTCTCCTCGGTGACGCTGGTGGCCTGGCCGGTGGACGGCGTGTAGGTGATCTTTGAGGTCTTGCCGTCCGGGTCGGTGCTGCTGACCACGCGACCGATGGCGTCGAAGCCGGTGGTGCCGTCGGGCTGGAAGCCCGTGCCGTCGCCCTTCAGCGACCAGGTCTGGCTGGCCAGGCCGCGGGTCGAGGCGCCCAGGGCGACGTCGTACGCCTGGCCGTCGTAGGCGACGCGGCTCGCCGAGCTGAGCGTCTTCAGGTCGTCGAAGGTCGCGGTGGCGCAGGTCGTCGGGCTGGTCCGGATCTGCTTGGTCAGCCCGATGATGTTCTTGTCGTCGCGGTGCAGGTAGTCCACCAGGGTGCACGACTCGTCACCGGTCTTGCCGGTGTCGCCGAGCGACTCGATGTGCGTGGGCAGGCCGTGCGTCGCCTCGAAGGTGGTCCTCGTCTCGACGGTCCGCAGGGTCCGGGTGTCGTCGCCGGTGCCGGAGGACCGGGTGTACGAGGCCTGCCGAGGCTCGGTGACCCGCCAGGCCTGCAGCGGGCTGAGCCCGTCGTCGCGGGAGCGAGACGCGAGTTCCTGCGCGGCGGGGTACGTCACGCTGCGGGTGAGCCAGTTGGCGTCGGCGTCGCCGGCGTCGGCGTACGTCAACTCCTCGGCGACCCGGCCGGCGAAGGCTTCCCGGTCCTTGGCGATCTCGACCTCGGCCACGTCCTTGACCGAGACGTTGTCACCCAGGCCCCGGAAGTATCGGGTGACGGACTTGGTCCGCTTGCTGCCGATGTCGGGATCGTCCGCGCCGGTGTAGACGGTGACCTGGTCGACCCCGGCGAACTGGGAGTACGTGCGGGTCGACTTCTTGGTGAACTCCTGCTCGGCGAGCCGCCAGGCCGGCGTGCCGTACGCGTACCGGGTGGTCGTGGTGAACGCGCCGTCCAGGTTGGGGAGTTCCTCGACGCTGTCGACGACGTACTTCTGGAACCAGTCGATGTCCTCGACCGCCGGGTCGGGATGCCAGAAGGCCGGGTAGCAGAACCGGTCGTTGGCCTTCAGCGCCGCGGTGTCGCTCTTGCCGGGCAGCCCTGTGCCGGTCTTGCAGTCGCCGACGGGCGTCTTGTAGTTGATGACGGTCTCGCCGCCATACTCGTTGATGACCCGGGCGATACGCAGCCGGGCGAAGCCGGGGCGGTTGTCCCGCTTGACGCGGTTCGGCATCTCCTCGGTGTTGGATTCGAAGCGCACCGCGTTGAGCGCGATCTTGTCGTTGTTCCTGCCGTGGCCGGTGCGGGTGATCGACTCCAGCCACAGGGCGGTGTTGGGGCCGGTCTTCAGGATCGGGAACGACTGCTTGAGCTGGTACTCGTCCACGGTCTGGAGGGTCTTCGCCGACGTCCGCTGCGCCGACGTGGTGATTTTGTCGAGGCGCTTACGGGTGAAGAAGGACGGCGAGGCGTTCCAACACTTCTGGCCGGCAGCACAGCGTAGGTCGGCCGGAGTGTCGTACCAGATCCGGTACTTGTCCGGCTTGGCGCTGGCGAAGTTCTCGTCGGTGCAGGTGAGGGAGCCCTCGGCGAAGCAGCGCTCCGCCACGCTGAAGGCGATCCGCGCCAGCGGCGCCTCCGAGAAGAGGGTGTCCCGGCGCTGCCCGTAGTCGATGCGGGTCAGATAGCCGCCGCGGTCGTAGCTGACCGGGTCCTTGAAGTTGAAGTTCCGGGCGTAGTGGTTCGTCTCGCGTTCCCACCACAGGCTCATGGCGTTGCCGTGGATGTCCTCGACGTAGTCGAGGGACCACCGCCACGCCTGGGTGCAGACCGAGCCGGCCCAGTTGCCCGACTTGTAGCAGTCCTCGTCGGAGTGGTTGCCGTACACCGGCACGGTGAGGACCGAGTTGGTGACCGGGTCGTCGGCGGCGCTGCCCCGGTCGGACCAGCCGGGCAGGCGGTTGCGGCCGAAGTGGTAGCGGGTGCCGTCCCGGGTGGTGACGATCCAGTACTCACCGTCGGCGTCGCCGTTCGCCAGGCTGGTGTCCTTCACCAGCTGGACCTTCGAGCCGTCGCCGTTGGCGGTGAACCAAACCTCCTTGCCCTCGTCCCAGACCAGCTCGGTGGTCATGCCGGCGAGCGACAGGGTGGCGTTCTTCGAGCCCCAGCAGAGGTCGGCGGTGCGGTGCGAGGAGTTGTTCGCACCCGGCTTCTTCGAGTCCTCCCGGCACGTGGCGTAGCTGCGGGTGATCGCCCCGGCGCTGTAGTCCCAGCCGTCGCCGATCCAGGAGGCCTGGTTGTTGGTGGCGGAGGTGCGGCCGTCCACCGACTGCGAGGAGTACGACAAGGCGACCTTCGGCATCAGGCCGGCGGCGGTCTCAGGGGTCTGCACCTGGTACGAGTAGGTGAAGGCACCGGACGACGAACCAGCGGCCCAGGAGCCGGAGGACAGCAGCGGAGTGGCGGTGAAGTCGCCCGCCGAGGACGCTCCGGTGTCCAGCACCCCGACGACGCTCGACCCTTCCGCAGCGGCAGCGCGGGCACCCGGGGCGGTGCCGGCATCCTGCGCCGCGAGCAACGCGCCCACGGGCACCTTGCCCGTGACCACCCGCTGCATCGGCTCGTCAGCGGTGGCCGCGATCCGCGCCGACGCCTGCTTGGTCGGCACCAGCGTCACCTCGCTGGGCACCGTCCGGGCGCTCGTCGTGGCGGGCGCGAACGACGTCATCCCGCTGGTGCCGGCGGTGGCACAGTCGCCGGAGTCGGGGGCGTCAAAGACGCAGTCGGGCAGCAACATGACGCCGAAGCGGTCGGCGGCCAGCGGCCCGTACAGGTCGGCGAAGTCGGTGTAGTTGACGTCGAGGGCGACCTCGGCGGCCGGGTCGGCGGTTGCCGGCGGCGTGATCTTCATGATCAGGCCCGACACGCTGGCGGCCTGGGACGCCTCGGGGGCGGCAAGGTCGACGGTCCAGGTGCCGGCGAGGGCGGCCGGGTCACCACCCTCCGGTACGCCGAGCGCAACCGGGAGGTCGTCGACCTGCTTGGTCGCGCCGGGCTCGACGCCGGTCAGGTCCACGGCGCCGGTGTCCTGCTGCCACGGCTCGACGGCACCGGGCACGTACGGGACGACCGGCACCTGGTCGGCGGTGAGCAGGTCGGTCTCGGCTTCCCCGTTCTGATCGACCTGCTTGGTCGTCGGGATGTCGGGCAGCTGGACCTGGGTGTCCTCGCGGCTCATGCCGGCACCGGGCACCGCCCAGGCCGGCGCGGGCACGGATGTCGCGACGAGCGTCGTGGACAGGAACAGCACCATCGCCGTACGGGCACGACGCCCCTGTGGGCGAAGTGGCCCCGTCGAGGTCCGTCGGCCATGCCACCGCCGGGACAGCAACCCGATACCACGCATACGTGTCGACTCCACCCAGGCGCAAAACAACGAGAAGGCGCGGAAGACCGCGAAAAAGCACGCACCGGATCGGCACGTGCGTGAGCACTCTGCGGTAGGAGCGGCCGCTACTCAAGGCCAGCCGATCGTCACCCGCACAGCAGAATGTGATCTGGGTCACGCCGCCATTGATGATCAGTTAGCTGCGGCGTGCAGGAACCGGGTCATTCGGGCAGATAGCAACAGGGCCCCGTGAAACGCCCTACCAAACCCGACACAAGATCAAAATCTGCCCGAACTTCCGGCAATGCCGAGATGGCGTGTAACGGATTCATAACGTTGACGGGATAGACGAAACGCCCTCACGTCGTGCGATCGTGTGCTCGCATTTTGCCCCTCGGCCCGCCGAAAGGGGCCACTTGTTGTGCCTTCCTTGTTGCCGGCCCCCCAGGGGAGTAGAAGCGCCGTGACCGTGCCTCGCCTGCTCAGCCCATTCGTGCGTACGCGCACCAGGCTGATCCTCACCCTGGGCGTCCTGCTGGCCGCACTCGTCGCGATCCCACTCCCGACGCCGTGGGCCGACCAACCTCGCGACAACGCCCTCGCGCCGATGCCTCCCGCCCCGCGTGACGAGGCAACCGCGATGGCCGACGCGCTGCGGACCGGCACGGACGTGCTCGTGGAGACGGCCACCAGCGCCACCTCGCTCACCTGGGCACTGCCGAGCGGACACCTGCGCACCACGACCCACGCCACCCCCCAGCGGACGAAGAACACCGCTGGACAGTGGGTGGCCGTCGACAACACGCTGACCCGCGCCGGGACGGCCGCCGGCGGGCTGACCATCCGCCCCGTCAACGCCGCCACGCCCGTGCGGTTCTCCGGTGGCAGCGAGCCGGACCAGCGAGACGACTCGGCGACCGTCCTGACCGAGATGGACGTCGAGGGACACACCATCGCGTACACCTGGCCCGGTCGGCTTCCGAAGCCGGTGCTCGACGGGCCGCGCGCCCTCTACCCGGAGGTCCGACCGGGGGTGGACCTGCTCCTCGTCGCACGCGACGACGGCGGCTTCGGACAGTTGCTGATCGTCAAGAACCGTGCGGCCGCCACCATCCAGGCGGTCAGCACCCTGACCTACGGACTGCGGTCCGACTCGGTGATCTTCCGTCGCGACGCGACGACCGGCGGTGTCCAGGCCCTCGACAAGGTCAGCGGTGAAGAGGTCAGCTCCATCCCCAGCCCCTTCGCCTGGGACTCCGCGGGACGCGACCCCGAGGCACCGGACAGCGCCCCCCGTACGTCCGTCGCCACGCCCGCCGACGTGCTGAAGCTGTCCGGCCTGGTCGGCGGCGAGCCCGGCGCACGCCAGGCCCAGATGCCCACCCGCCTCGACGGTGACGGCACGGGTGACGCCCGACTGCACCTCGACGCCGCCGCCACCGGGCTGCTCACCGACGCGGACGTGCTCTTCCCCGTCTTCCTGGATCCGACGATGACCAGCGGCAAGCAAGCCTGGGCCACCGTCTATTCGCAGCACCCCAACACCAACACCTACAACGGCACCAACTTCAACTCCGGAACGACGGACGCCCGGGTGGGCTACGACGAGGACACCCCGCTGCGCGCCCGCTCGTTCTGGCGCATGGGTTACGACACCAAGATCAAGGGCGCGGCGGTAACCTCCGCCACCTTCAAGGTGCTGAACAACCACTCGTGGCAGTGCACGGCCCGGGAGATGCAGCTCTGGCGCACGGGCGCCATCTCCAGCGGCAGCACCTGGAACAAGCAACCGACGTGGGTGGAGGAGGAGTCCCGGCGGTCCTTCGCCTACGGTTACGGCAGTAGCTGCGCCGACGACTACGCGAGCTTCGACGTGAAGAAGGGCGCCCAGGCCGCTGCCAACGCCGGCTGGTCGAACCTCACCTTCGGCATGCGCGCCACCAGCGAGTCCGACACGATCACCTGGCGCAAGTTCGCGGTCAGCTCCGCGGTGTTGACCGTCACCTACAACCGGCCGCCCAACGAGCCGGTCAACGGCGCCACCTCCCCCGGCGGCCCCTGCGTTCCCGGGCCCGGCGCTGGCGTGACGGTGGCGAAGACCAACATCGTGCTCTCCGCGAATTCCTCCGACGGCGACGGCAACCTCAAGAGCCTGCGCTTCCGATTCTGGAAGAACGGCGCGGCTGTTCCGGCGGGCACCGTGGTCGCCACGACGAGCGACGGCAAGGCCAGCCTGACGATCCCCGCCGGCAACCTGGAGGACAAGGCGGTCTACTCCTGGGAGGTGAGCGCCGAGGACGCGGTCGGCGCCTCCTCCTCGTTCTTCCCACCCGGCACCGAGCCGTGCCGCATCACCATCGACGCCTCCGCACCTCCGGCCCCGGACGTCGCCAGCGACGTCTTCAAGCGGGCCACCCCGGACGGCGCGACGTGGGCGACGATCAAGTTCGGCGAGACCGGTCCCATCACGTTCAGCGCCTCCGGCGCCACGAGCTTCACGTACTCGTTCGAGAGCATCGGCGCCGTGGCCGTCCCGGCCACCAACGGCACTGCCACCGTGCCCAACCTGGCACCCCGGCACGCCGGGCCCACGACCCTGCACGTGTACGCGTTCGACACGGTCGGCAACCGCAGCGCCCGCACCGACTACACGTTCTACGTGCCGCCCCGCTCGACGGCCGACGGTCCAGGTGACACGGGCGGTGATGGCATTCCCGACCTGCTCCTGGTGGACTCCTCGGGCAACCTGCGCAACTACGCCGGCGACGCGGGCGGCGAGTTGTACGCCTGGCTCGTCGGCTCCTACACCGCCGACGGCAAGCTCAACCCAACAGGTCACTGGTTTGACCCGGCCACCGGCAACGCAGCCCTGCTCGCCAAGCACTCCGACGTCTATCCCGGCGACGGTACGACCGACATGTTCGTCCGTACCCCCGACGGTGGGTTCTGGATCTACCCGGGCGACGGGTACGGCACCTTCGACGTCGACCGCCGCCTACGGGTCCTCCTGCCGCCCACCGGCGTCGGTGGGACCGCCATACCGGCACCCTCGACCTGGACCCAGATCAAGGCGGTCGGTGACATCACCGGCGACAAGCTTCCGGACCTGATCCTGCGAGCCGGAACCGCGTTCTGGACACTGAGCGGCTACACCGGTGGCAGCTTCCAGGAGGCGACTCTGATGGAGGGCTCCGCCTGGGCCCGCCGCGAGATCGTCAACGTGGCGGACATCGACCTGGACGGCACGCCGGACATGCTCTGGCGGAACATGGACAACGGCAACATGTACGTCCGGCACGGCAAGCCCGGCTCACTCCCGGGCAGCGTGAACCTGGACTCGCTCAAGACGGCGGCCGCATCCCGCAGCGGCGACGTCTCGTACGGGACGGGATGGTCCGAGGCCAACATCAGCGCGATCATCAGCATCCCGGACGTCAGCGGGGACCGGATTCCGGACTTCTGGACCCGTTCCGGCACCGACGGCATGATGCGGATCTACCACCCGTCCAAGACCGACACGGGCGGGCCGGTGAAGGTCGTCCTGGGCGACGACTGGCGCGGGGTCAAGTCCTTCGGCTGAGACCGCGCGACGACGGGCCTGAGCAGCTGTTCGCTCGGGCCCGTCGTCGCGTTACGGCGGTCTGCGCCTCGAAATCAGCCGCACTGCATTTGATCGATGAGTCGAAAGGCCCCTCCCCGGTCCTTGATCAACACGACGTCGCCGACCTGGTGGTATCCCCGCTACCCAACACCCCCAGCTCGCCGACCTTGTGTCGATCAAGGGTCGGCTCAAGCCTCCTCGCCTACCCCTTCCCCGTTGCGCACCTCGGCCTGGCCGATCGAGAAGTCGGACGGCTCGCACAACAGCCGACTGCCGTCCTGATCGCACTCACCCGACCCGAAGACACCACTAACGAGCTCCGATATCGACAAGGCATGTCCGGCACTGGTCACGACCTCGTCCGGCACGACACTCGCCAGCGGCGACGGAATGCCGCAGCCCCACGAATCCCAACCCTCGAGGAAGTGGTGCTCGTCCAGGTAGAGACCGAGCGGCCCCGAGCGGCCACCCTGCGCCAACCTCTCGTCGAGTCCTTCGAGGAACTGGTGAAGGCCTGGCTCCGCTACATCCTTCGCGCTGCTCCAACAGCCCAACCAACTGCTACGCACAGGTGCATGGTCTCCTCTGACGCAGACCCACAGCCGGCCAGGGGCAGCAGCGTCGCCGGCGAGGACCACGGCGACGAACCGCTGCTCACCACCCATTGAGATCGTCATCGGCGTCGCCATGGCGGGGAGCTTAGTCATTCACTCCACTCGACCAGAAGCCACATTCCCCGATGACCATGAGC
>NZ_JBSFBM010000059.1:0-24843 GCF_053592955.1 Micromonospora sp. NPDC002411
GGTTGCCCGGGCAGCACCTGCCGGCGACCCCATGAACGTATCAATCCCAGGAGTATCCCGTGGCTAGCGTGTGCGACGTCTGTGGTCAACGCCTGGCAGGGTGGCTTCCAGGGCGAGGTGACAGTGAAGAACACGGGATCGGCCGCGGTGAACCCGTGGTCGGTCACCTGGACGTGGCCGTCCGGGGTGACGCTGGGCAGTGGTTGGAACGCCACCGTCACGCAGTCCGGAACGACGGTCACCGCCGCCGCTCCGAGTCACGCGCCGTCCCTGCCGGCGGGCGGGTCGGTCACCGTCGGCTTCACCGCCAACGGCACGGCCAGCGCACCGGGCACTGTGAAACTCGGCGGCGCGAGCTGCTGAGCTGTCGGGACGGCCGGTGCGCGACGCATCGGCCGTCCCGACCATTTACATGCATGGCCTTCTATGCTTTCATCGGGAAAGCGCTTGCCTCACTGTCGGCGGGCGTAAGCGCGGGAGCCGCTTTCCTTCACGAACCTGCACTGGCGGGCCCGAGGACCACCGGTCCCGGCCGACCTCGCCGCCCACGGGCATGGGCGACGCGACGGTCCGTCCGCCTCATCGAAAGGGAGCAGCATGCGCACAGGACGGCGTCGAACGACGCTGATCGCCACCACCGCCGCAGCCACCGCGACCCTGGTCACCGCCGGTCTGCTGACCTCCGTGTCCGCCCAGGCGGCCGCCGGATGCCAGGTGGTCTACTCGGTAGCCAGCCAGTGGCCGGGCGGGTTCACCGGCAACGTCACAGTCACCAACCTCGGCGACCCGGTCTCCGGGTGGACGCTGCGCTGGTCGTACGGGGCCGGGCAGCAGACCAGCCAGGCGTGGGGCGCTACCGTCTCACAGAGCGGCAGCCAGGTCTCCGCGACGAACGTCGACTACAACGGCAACCTGGCGACCAACGGCACCGCCTCGTTCGGCTTCAACGCGAGCTGGAACAACTCCAGCAACCCGGCTCCGACCAGCTTCACCCTGAACAACGTCGCCTGCACCGGCAGCACCACGCCGACCACTCCGCCGCCCAGCACCCCACCGCCGACCACCCCGCCACCATCGAGCACTCCCCCGCCCGGCCAGCAGCCGTCGAACCTGGTCGGCTGGGCCACCCAGAACGGCGGCACCACCGGCGGAGGCAACGCCGGCACCACCACCGTCAGCAACGCCTCGAGCCTGACCAGCGCACTCAACGCGACAGGCGCCGCGGTGATCCGGGTGACCGGGACCATCACCTGCTCGGGGATGCTGCGGGTCCGGTCCAACAAGACCATCATCGGCAACTACGGGGCGACCATCGTCGGCTGCGGCTTCAACATCAACGGTGACCGCAACGTGATCATCCGCAACCTGACCTTCCGCAACTGGGACGACGACGCGATCAACGTCCAGGAGTCGGCCACCAACATCTGGATCGACCACAACAGCTTCAGCAACGGGTACGACGGCGCCGTCGACATCAAGCGCGGATCGGACTTCATCACCGTCTCGTGGAACCGGGTCTTCAGCCACGACAAGACCATGCTGCTCGGCCACAGCGACGACAACGCCAGCCAGGACGTCGGCCATCTGCGGGTGAGCTACCACCACAACTGGTTCGACGGCAGCAACCAACGCAACCCCCGGGTGCGCTTCGGCAACCCGGTGCACGTGTACAACAACTACTACCGGGCCAACGGCGGCTACGGCGTCGCGTCCACCGAGAACGCGGGTGTGCTCGTCGAGGGCAACTACTTCGAGAACGTCGACGACCCGTACCACCGTGGTGAGGGCGACTCCGGGCCCGGCAGCCTGGTCGCCCGCAACAACCACTTCGTCAACTCGCCCACCGGCCAGGCCGGCGGCAGCGTGGCCACCATCCCGTACTCCTACCAGCTGGACACCGCGAGCAACGTCAAGTCCATCGTGACAGCGGGCGCGGGCGCCGGCCGGATCACCGTCTGACCGAGGAAGGGCCCCTCGACGAGGGGCCCTTCCGTGCGGTCAGTGGGTGGCGCAGCCGGCGGTGGGCGCGGGCGCGACCGGCGGTGCGCCGATCGTCGGCAGACCGAGCAACACACCGGGGGTACGCGGGGAGCGCCCCGCCTCGGCCGCGTCGCCGGCCCGGGTACGGCGGTGTGCCACCAGCGTCCCGTCGGCGTTCAGGTGGTGCGGTGCCGCGTACGTGACGGTGGTGTGCACGATGTCGCCCGGGCGGATCTGGCCGGCGAGCGCTTCCCCGCCGGGGCCCTCGGTCGCGAAGTGCACCAGCCGCCCGTCGCGGGCCCGACCGGACATCCGGCCGGTGCGCTCGTCCTTGCGGCCCTCGCCGACCGCGACCAGCACCTCGACGGTCTCGCCCACCAGGCGCTTGTTCTCCGCCCAGGTGATCTCCTCGACGGTCGCGACCAGTCGCTCGTAGCGCTCCTGCACGACCTGCTTGGGCAACTGGTCGTCCATCGTCGCGGCGGGGGTGCCGGGCCGCTTCGAGTACTGGAAGGTGAAGGCCGAGGAGAACCGCGCCTCGCGGACCACGTCCAGGGTGCGCTGGAAGTCGGCCTCGGTCTCGCCGGGGAAGCCAACGATGATGTCGGTGGTGATCGCCGCGTCCGGCATCGCCGCCCGCACCTTCTCGATGATCCCCAGGTAACGCTCGGAGCGGTAGGACCGGCGCATCGCCTTCAGCACGTCGTCCGAGCCGGACTGCAACGGCATGTGCAGCGAGTGGCAGACGTTCGGCGTCTCGGCCATCGCGGCGATCACGTCGTCGGTGAAGTCCTTCGGGTGGGGGCTGGTGAACCGCACCCGCTCCAGCCCGTCGATGTCGCCACAGGCACGCAGCAACTTGCCGAACGCGTACCGGTCGCCGAACTCGACGCCGTAGGAATTGACGTTCTGGCCGAGCAGCGTCACCTCCAGCACACCCTCGTCGACCAGGGCGCGCACCTCGGAGAGGATGTCGCCGGGCCGCCGGTCCTTCTCCTTGCCGCGCAGCGCCGGCACGATGCAGAAGGTGCAGGTGTTGTTGCACCCCACCGAGATCGACACCCAACCGGCGTACGTGGACTCGCGGCGGGTGGGCAGCGTGGAGGGGAAGACGTCGAGGGATTCGAGGATCTCCACCTCGGCGGCGGCGTTGTGCCGGGCCCGCTCCAGCAGCACCGGGAGCGCGCCGATGTTGTGGGTGCCGAAGACCACGTCGACCCAGGGCGCCTTGCGGACGATCTCGCCCCGGTCCTTCTGGGCCAGGCAGCCGCCGACCGCGATCTGCATCCCGGGGTGCTTGTCCTTCACCGGGCGTAGGCGACCGAGGTTGCCGTAGAGCCGGTTGTCCGCGTTCTCCCGCACCGCGCAGGTGTTGAACACGACGATGTCCGGGGTGTCGTCGGTGGGCACCGCGCGCACGTAGCCGGCCTGTTCGAGCAGCCCGGAGATGCGCTCAGAATCGTGCACGTTCATCTGGCAGCCGTACGTCACGACGTTGTAGGTCCTAGCCACCCTCTTGGTGCCCCTTCCCCTCGGGCTACCAGGGTAGCGGCCCGTTCGGCGGCCCCTACCCACCGGCATTGACCCGGCGGCCCATAGCGGGCATCCACGACGGGCAGTACGCTGCACAACAAGAATGTGTTCTGGGCGATTTCGGGGGCTTTGCACTCGGCGCCGACGATGCGCGGCTCCGTTCACGGGGGAGCACATGACGACCCGCGGGAGGCCAACCGTGACGCGACAAGATGCGGCACAGCGCACCGTCACCACCCCGGACGGGCGGCACCTCGCGGTGGAGACCTCCGGCTCCCCGGACGGGCCCGCGGTCTTCCTGCTGCACGGCACCCCGGGCAGCCGCAGTGGCCCCCGTCCGCGGGGCATCGTCGTCTACCGCCTCGGCGTGCACCTCGTCTGCTACGACCGGCCCGGTTACGGCGACTCCGACCGGCACGAGGGTCGGCGGGTGGCCGACGCGGCGGCCGACGTGGCGGCGATCGCCGACCACCTCGGCATCGAACGGTTCGCGGTCGTGGGTTGATCCGGTGGCGGCCCACATGCCCTGGCCTGCGCGGCGCTGCTGCCCGACCGGGTCACCCGGGCCGCCGTGCTGGTGGGGCTCGCCCCGGCCGGCGCACCCGACCTGGACTGGTACGCCGGCATGGCGGAATCGAACGTGGAGGACTACGGGCAGGCCGACGAGGACCTGGCCGAGCTGACCCTCAACCTGAAGGTGCGCGCCGAGGAGGCCCGGCGGGACCCGATGACGCTGCTGGAGTTCCTCCGCCCCCAGTTGCCGGACGAGGACATCCGGGTCGTCGACGATGTCGCGATCCGCCGGCTCCTGACCGACATGTACGCCGAGGCGCTGCGGCACGGCCCCGAGGGCTGGATCGACGACGTGCTGGCTATCCGCCGTGGCTGGGGGTTCGACCTGGGAGCCATCCGTGCGGAGGTCCGGCTCTGGCACGGCGAGCAGGACCGCTTCTCCCCGGTGGAGCACTCCCACTGGCTCGCCTCGCGGATCTCCCGCGCCGAAGTCCAGGTGCAGCCCGGAGCCGCGCACTTCGGGGCGGTGGAGATCCTTCCGCAGACCCTGAGCTGGTTGGCCCGACCGGACCTGGCGACCAGCCCGCGGCTCTGACCGGCAGGCCGGGCCGGCAACCCGACCCGGCCGCCGGACCAGCCCGGTCAGATCGTGTGCGGGTCGATCACCCGGACCACGAACCGCCGCTCCCGCAGGGTCTGCACGGTCGGGTGCTCCAGGCCGATCACCTCGGCCAGCCGGTCCGCCACGTCGCCGACGTCCTCGCCCGCCGCCTCGCCACCGACGCGCCTCGACACCAGGGCGAGATCACCGAGACAACGAAGTGTGTCCGGGTGCTCCGCGCCGATCACCGCGGCCAGACGACCGGCGGTCTCCCGCAGGCGGTCCCGGGCCAACTCCCACTCCCCCTCCTCGGCGAGGCACACCGCGTGGTTCACCTCCGCCGCGAGGGTGTGCGGGTGGTCGGGGCCGAGGACCTTCCGCAACTCGCCGGACGCCTGGGCGGCCGACGCGCGCGCATCCGACCTGCGCCCGACCGCGCGCTCGGCGGCGGAGATGTTGCTCAGCGTCGCCAAGGTGTGCGGGTGCTCCGAACCGAGGTGCAGTTGCTCCTCGTAGGACTGCCGGACAGCGGTCATCTCGGTCAGCGCCCGGGCGCCGTCGCCGACGGCCAGCAGGTTCGCCGCACGGCTCGACCGGCACGCCACAGTGTCCGGGTTGTCCGGGCCGAAACGTTCGTCGAGCTCCCGGTAGGCGGTCTCGAACATCGGCGCGGCCTCGGCACCCCGGCCCGCGCTGCGCAGTGACACCGCCAGGTTGACCTGGGCGGCCAGACTCTGGCCGTCGTCCGGCCCGAGTACCTCGCAGTACGTCTCGTACACGGTCCGCAGCAGGGTCGCCGACCTCTCGTACTCGCCGGCCTCCCGCAGGTCACTGCCCAGGCGCACGGCGGACACCAGGGTGTTGGGATGGGTGGGACCGAGCACCAGCCGCCGCCGCTGGTGCGCCTCCTCGTCCCACCGGCGGGCCGCCCGGTAGTCACCGACGAGGCGGTACGAGACGGCGAGGTTGTTGGCGGCGCTCAACGTCCGGGGGTAGTCCTCGCCGAACCTCTGGAGCCAGGAGGCGTAGGTGGACCGGTCCTGTTCCAGCGCCTCGGCGTAGCGGCCGAGCGCGCGCAGGTCACCGCCGAGGCTGCCGGCGGTCATCAGCGTGTGCGGGTGCGTCGCGCCCAACAACCGGCGTTGCTCGGCCAACACCACCTCGTCCAGATCCCGGGCCTCCTCGAACCGGCCCAGGCTGCGCAGGATGTTCGCCCGGTTGAACCGCAGGTGCAGCAGGTGCCGACCCAGCACCGTCGGCTCTGTCTCGTCCCGAATGTCGCCGAGCCGTGCGGCCCAGATCTCGTTGACCTCCCCGCTGAACCCGAGGGCCTGGTCCAGACCGCCCCGCAGCCACAGATAGCGAACCCGATCGATCAGAAGTTGGCCGACCGATTCGTCCGGGCAGGTCAGCGCCTCGGACACCTCCAGGTGCGGCCAGAGCATGCGCAGCCGGGCCCAGGTGGTCGGGTCGTCCACGTCGCCGCGAGGCCGGGACGCGGCGAGCACCAGGTGCACCTGGTGCCGGGCGGCGTCGATCTCGTCCTCGGTCATCCGGTCGCGGACCACCGCCTGCAACAACCGGTGCACCTGGACCCGGCCGCCCTGGACGTCGAGTTTGAGCAGCGCCAGCCGGTTGATCTGCTGGACCAGGGCACCGCGCACGAGCCGCTCCGACACCGACGGGTCGAACGGCACGAGGGCCGCCGCCATCTCGTCGCTGTAGATGAGTTCCAGCGAGATTTCCGGTGCCAGCACCGAGCAGAGCTGCAACAGCCGGTACGCGGCGGGCGCCTGGTCGAGCAGCCGGTTCAGCGACAGGTCCCAGGTGGCCTCGACGGAGAGGGCGCTCGGGCCGTGCCGCTCGATCTGCCGCAGGTAGTCGCCGACCGACGTGCCGGTGTCGGCGAGCCAGGCGCCCGCCGCGGCCACCGCGATCGGCAGGTCGCCGAGCGCCTCGGCCACCCGGTCGGCCTCCTCGGCGCTGATCGTGGGCACCCGCTGGGCGAGGTGCGCGACGCTCTCGGTGCGGTCGAAGACGTCCACCTGGATCGGATTCGCCCGGTCACCCCAGGCGCGGTTGCGGGAGGTCAGCAGGACGTGCCCGGGGCCCTGCGGCAGGAAGGGCTCGATCTGGTCGAGTTCCTCGGCGTTGTCGAGCACGACCAGCCACCGCTCGTACGGTTCGCCCCGGCCGAGCACCTGCAGCACGGACCGGACCGTGTCGGGCAGGGTGGGCCCGGCGAGGATACCGAGGCGACTCGCGAGGTCGGCGAGGGCAGTGTCGACGAATTGCGGCGGGTCCGCCACGATCCACCAGACCACGTCGTACGCGGCCTTGAACCGGTGCACGTATTCCAACGCCACCTGCGTCTTGCCGACGCCGCCCATCCCCTGCAGGGCGACCGGCAGCACCACCGCGCTCCCCCCGCTCTGCAGTTGCGAGCGCAACCGGGCCAGGTCGTCCTCCCGGCCGGTGAACCGGGCGTTCCGGTTCGGGGCGTTGAAGATCAGCGGCTCGGCGCCGGGGAACCGGGCGCTTCCACCCGCCGGCCCGTCCGCCGACGACGGCACCGGTCGACCGACCAGCCGCAGCACCCGCTCCACGGCAGTCGCCGCGCTCACGTTGACCAGGTTGGTGGAACTCTGGGAGGGGAATTCCGTCAGCGGACGCAGGTCGGCGACGTACACCGCGAGCGCCGTGGAACCGGTGCTCGTGTCGCGATCGGGCAGACCGCCGGACGGCGTCGCCACGTAGGCCGGTGACACCACAGTCAACGTTCGTGGCGCCGGCGTGCCGGCCGACCCGACGGCCGTCGTGGGATCCACCACCCGCAGCCCGGCCGAGCTGAGCACCCGTTCCAGCCACTCGGCCCAGATGGCGTCCTCCGGGGCACAACGAAGCACGATCTGGTCGTCGATCGCCTCGGTGCGCCGGCGGAAACGGGCCTTGCCCCGCTCCCGTACCGACTCGTCCATCACCGGCAGCGCGGTCACCGCGCCGTCGGTGAGGATCCCGGTCAACGTCTCGAACGCGGCCAGCAGTGACGTCGGCGAGCCGGGCGGGTCACCGAACGTGGCAAGGGTCTCCTCGTACGCGTAGAACGGCCGGTACGGGACCTCGACCGCCGCCCAGTACCGCCGCCGCTCGGCCTCGGTCATGCCGGCCGGCAACCCGGCGAACCGGCGCATGGCCAGCAGACGTCCCGCCTCGGCCCGCTCCTTCTCGGCCTGGTCGACCCGCATCGGGACCGGCAGGACCCGGATGTCGCGCCGCCGGTAGCGGTCCCGTACCGAGTGCGCCACCCTCGCCGCGCCGTCGATGCCCTGGTCACTGAGCGTGAAGCAGTCGACCAGGGTGTCCGGCAGGTGCAGGGTGCAGATGTCGGCGACGTCGCTCAACCCCGTCCGGCTGTCGATCAGGGTGAAGTCGTACTGACGCTTCATGTCCGCGCGCAGCGCTTCGAAGAACTGCGCGCCGCCCAGCCGGTTGTAGAAGTTGTCCCAGTCCAGTCCGCTCACCGAGACCGCGTAGTCGCTGTTCTGCCGGCCCGCGGAGAGGAAGTCGAGGCCACCGCCGTTCGGGAAGTTCCAGCGCAGCGAGAACGCGTGTCGGCCGACCCGGGCGAACTGCTCCATCCAGCGGTCCGGTCGGTCGTCGACCCGGGTGGTCTCCCACTCGTAGTCGCGGATCATGTCGATCACACCGCTGGTGCCCTGGATCGCCTCGGCGTCGAGGAACGGGTGGAAGAAGCGGTGCAGTCCGGGCGACTCGAGGTCCCAGTCGGCCACCAGCACCCGCCGGCCGCTGGCCGCCAGGATCCAGGCCACGTTGGCCAGCGCCATCGTCCGGCCCGTCCCACCCTTGAACGAGTAGAAGGTGACGACCTGGCCTTCGCGATCGTTGTTCATCGGTTATCTCCGTGGGGACGCAATGGGGCCGGGTCATCAGGCGGGGACGCGGGGTCGGTGGGAGCGGCCGGGCCGGCGGCGGACAGGCCGTCACGCAGGCTCGGCACCGGCTCCGGCGGTGGTTCGAAGGGGACCACCGGGCCGTACTTGAGGAACTGTCGGCGGGCCTCGGTGACCAGCGCCGGCATCAGGTCGACGAACTCCGGCACCGTGCACGCGCGCTTGACCTGGGGCAGACCGGCGTCGTGCAGCAGTTGCGTGACCTCGGTCGCCCACCGGCTGGCGTCCTGGCTGTCGTCGTCGTCAGTGACCACCAGCGGAACGACCCACTCCCGCAGGCCGTGCAGCATGCGGGCAAGGACTTCGGCCGCGTCCGGCGCCGCAGCGATCCACGGGTCGACCAGCAGCACGGCGGGCCGGCGACCGAGCAGCCCGGCGGCCTGCGCGAAGTCGGCCGTACGGGCCGACAGCCCGAGTCGCTCGGCGGTGCTGGCCGCGTACTCGGCGGCGGGCAACTCCTGGCGACGCCCGTACGGCCGCCAGAGCCGGCCGCTGGCCGCGTAGCCGGTGGGGTCGCGATCGGTCGGCAGATGGTCCCGGGTCGGTGCCAGCACGGCGACGACGAAGTCCGGGTCGGTCGTCCCCGGGCGGACGACCTCGTCGAGGCCCGGGGCGCGGGACGGGCCCAGCGGCCGCCGTTCGGCGGTGTGCACGATCCGGCTGGCCAGGCGACTCAGCAGAAGCTCGTACTGCTCCCGGTACGGGGCCAGCATGCAGAACGCGCGCAGGCCGTCATCGGCGTACTCCGGGACGTCGCGGCCCAGGTCCAGGGCGCCGTCGAGCTCCGGATGGGCCTCCCACGGGGGGAACGGGATCCACAGCACCGGAACGAGGTGGCCGGTGGCGACCCGGGCCGACCCGGCGGCGGCCAGCCGGGCCCGGAAGGACTCCTGCTCCCCCAGCGCCCAGGGGCGGCTGAAGTAGCCGGGCGAGTAGAGCGGGACGAAGACCTCGGCGTCGCCGAGCGCCTCGGCGAGAGCTGCCTTCCAGTCTGCCCCCAGCGGGATCTGCTGGTCGAAGAAACCGATCCTCATCCCCGCCACCGGTCGCGCCTGCCGACGCACCTCGTCGGTCAGGTCGGCGAAGAACTTGCCGACCCAGACGTCGGCGTCGGCGCGGGCACCCGGCGGTGGTGCCGAATGCGCGTAGCTGAGGAAGAAGTACGTTCCTCGCGACGCCTGTCGACGCCGGTCCGCCGGCGGGCTCATCCCCGCTCCTCGGCGAACCGGTTGCACAGCTCGTCCACGCTCGTCGGCACCCAGGGCTCCACCAGGTACGACCGGTGGATGGCCACGATCCGCTGTGCGAGCCGCCAGACCACCGCCCGGTACGCGTTCTCCCACTGCATGGTCAGCAAGCCGTAGACCCCATCCCGCTGGTAGTGCACCGCGATGTCGGGATCCGGCATGGCGGTCGGGGTGAATCGTTGGATGTCGCGCAGCACCCGGGGCAGTGCCGTGCCGTTCGTCGGCGACCAGGTGACCGGCACGATCGCCGTCTCGTGCGGCGAGGCGGAGCTGTGCCGGGGGACGATCCGTCGGCGGGAGAACGCGTCCCACTCGCGACCACACCACTCGCTGCCGAGCAGCGCGCTGGACACCAGCGGGACGAAGACCTGGCAGGTGCCGGCGGCCTGGAGCAGCTCCGGACTCCACCGTTCACCACCGGCGATGGAGGTGTCCAGGAAGCCGGCGTCCACACCGGTCACCGGGCCGACCAGCTCACTGACGTGGACGGAGACGTCCTCGAAGAACCGGGAGACGTACTCGGCGGGTTTGCCGGTGGCCCGGCCGATGGGCGCCCGCGAGTAGCTGATGAAGAAGAGTGGCGCGCGCGTCCTGGAGGGTGCGTCCACTGTGCTCACCGCAGCCCCTCCGCCCTCCCCACGCGGCCGGACCATCAGCGTAGTCCCCGCGTCAACGCCGCACCGCCAGGCGGTTCGCGGCGAACCAGCCGACGGCGAAGTCCACTGCGGCTCGTGCCGGCAGCAGGCGAGCCTCGGCCCGGCCGACCCGACCGCGCTGGACGAAGGGCGTGTCGTCGAGTGCGGCGCCGACCTGGGGGAAGTCGGTGTCGTCCAGGTCGAGCGCGTGGAAGTCGAGACGGACCCGACGCCCGTCGACGAGCCGGAAGCAGTGGTAGTCGCGTTCGGGCGGCGGCACCGGCAGCCGGTACTCGGCCAGGTGCAGGGCGCTGCACGCCTCGTAGCCCGCGCCGAGCAGCAGGATCTGCCCGTCGGCCGCGTACAGGTTGCCCACCGGTGACCGTTCCCCCAGGTGGCAGGTGAGGTCGTGGCCGTCGGTGAGCTGACGCGCCCGAGGGCCGAGCGCGGCGAACGAGGTCTGCGGGTGGTCGCTGCGCACCGCGCCTGGCGCGCAGCGGACGTACTCGGCGAGGGCGCCCATCCGCTGCGAGGGGGTGGTTCGGCGGTCCCAGCCCGGCAGCGCCGCCTCGTAGCGGTCACGCTGCGCCCTGTCCATGCCGGCGACGGCCGCCAGGTGGGCCCGGGAGGTCGTCGAGTTGCCGTCGGTCTGGGTGGGCACCAGCAGCGTGCCGGCGGGGCCGAGGACGTCCCGCAGGGCCCCGGCGAGGGTCGCCGGGCCGTGCTCCAGCGGGCCCACCTGCCGCAGGCCGCAGTGCACCACCAGGCACACACCCGGGCGGACCCCCAGCGCCCGCAGGTCGTCGGCCAGGCGGGGCCGCCCCAGAGTGGGCCAGGGCCGCTCATCGGGACCCGACACGGGTCTCCTCCAGCGCGTGGCGCATCCGCTCGACGAACCGCTCACCAGCGCCGGTGAGCGATCGGCTGGCCAGGAGAGCGTCGACGCCGGCCCGGGTCCACGCGAGGTAGCGGGCGGTGTGCTCCGACGCGTCCCCGCCCTCGGTCTCCGCCCGCGACCGCCACACCTGGGTGACGGCCAGGTGGGCGTACACCCCCTGGAGGACGCCCTCGGGTGGCCGCGGGTCGGGACGCCACGGCACCCGGATCAGGGTGCCCTGACCCGGCGCGACCAGGTCGTACCGGTCGAGCACCGCGCCGAGCTTCGCGTGCTGCCACTCGTGCACGAGCAACACCGCCACCGTTTCCGCGTCGGGGTGGGGGGTGACGGCGACCGCGCCGAACGCGTGCCGGGCGGTCGCGCTCCGCAGGGGCCGCTCCGGATCGGGCATCAGCGGCACGACGGCCCGCAGGCCGCCGTCGAGCGCTGCCCCGTGTGCCGGCACGTCGCGGTGCACGACCTTCCAGGCCTCGGCGAGGGTACGGCCCAACGCCCGCACCGCCGGGGCCGTGAGGCCGGGCGCGACCGACTGGCCGTAGCAGTCGCGGTACGGGTCGTCGTCCTCGATGAGCAGCCGCCCGCCGGGCACCAGCACGTCGCGTGTCGGTCGCCAACCGGCTGACGGCTCACGCGAGTCGAGGTGAACCGTCCCGTCCGCCGAACCACCCCGGACCCGGAAACCCCCGGGCTGGACTGTCACCTCGGCGCTCTCCCCCAGGCCGGGCAGCACCAGACTGCCGAGCGTGGGCACCGTGATCACGTCGGGCCGCACCGGAACGTCCAATGTGACGGGTACGCCCGCCCGGACGGCTGCGGCGACGGCGAGGGCCGGCAGCGGGTCGACTGCCTCGCGGGCACCGGATCGGGTCGACGGGTCGAGACGACGCACCAACCGCGGACGGACGAACGGGTGTTCCAGGACCGCTCGGACCGCCGTCGGCGCCGTCACCTCGAGGTCGGCGAGCACCTCCCAGGCAGCCGTGGGGCCGAACATCTCCCGGCAGGCGGTCACCAACATCCGGGTGATGGCCACCTGGTCGTCGGCGAGCCGTCTGACGGTCTGCGGCGACCCGTGCCCGGTCGCCAGGTCGTCCAACAGGTCGTCGAGCGGCGTGGGGACGGGCGAGTCGTGGGAGGGCTCCGTATACGCGTCCACGCCCTCGATCAGGCGGAGCAGGTCGGCGCAGTAGACCGAGGGGTTGTCGAAGCCGGCGCCGGTGCGCCAGCGGTGGGCGTACAGACCGCTACCGCACCGGTCGACCACCGGGCAGGCCCGGCACGTCGCACAAAGCCCCTCCACGCCCTCCTGGCGGATGGCGACACCGGGGTGCCGGGCGGCCTCGTCCACCGAGTGGGCGAACACGTCGAACCCGGTGTCGGCCGCGCCGTGGTACGCCGTCTTCAACGAGTCGACCTGCTCCCAACTGCCGTCCGCCTCGACGACCAGCACGTCGGCCGGCGCGAGGCCGAACGCCTCGGTGCCGCCGCCACCCGGCCGCAGCGCCTCGAACAGCCGGAAAGACCCGGGGCGCCCGTCGTCCACCCACCTGCTGTGGATCCGGAGAAGCCAGTCCGCGTACGGGGTGGCACCACCGGGCCGCTGCGGCGGGTCGTCCCAGGTGGCGTGTGGCAGCAGCAGGTCGACCCGGGGCGGACTCTCGGCCACCAACGCCTCGTACACCCGGTCGGGATCGTTGCGGACGTCGACGGTGCACAGGATGCCGGCGTAGCTGCCGCGGAACTCCGGTTGCCGGAGCAGGGCCAGGGCCCGCCGAACGTGGTCGTGGCTGCTGCCGCCGTGGGCGAAGACCCGGTGCCTGTCGTTCGCCGTACGATCGCCGTCGAACGACACGCCGACCCGTACGCCGTACTCGACGAGCAGCCGGCACAGGTCCTCGTCGAGCAGTACGCCGTTGGTCTGCATGCGCAGGTCGAGTCGCGTCCACGGGCTGATCGCCGTGCGCAGCTCGGCCAGCACCTCGCGCAGCCCGGCGGCACCGAGCAGCAGCGGTTCACCCCCGTGCAGCACCACGTGCACGGTCGGCAACCCGTGCTCGCGGGCGTGCTCGGCGATGCGCCGTGCGGCGGAACGGGCCGTGGCCAGTGCCATCCGGACCGGTCGGCCCCGCCAGGTCTGGTCGGCGTGCTGGTAGACGTAGCAGTGGTCGCAGCTGAGGTCGCACCGGCTGTGCACCTTCAGCACGAACTGGCTGATCCGCCGGCAGGATCCATCCGCTCCGGGTGCACCGCACCGGCAGGTCATCTGTCAGATGGACGAGTTGAAGGCGGCGACGGCAACACTGCCGGACGCCTCGGACTGGCCCGCGACGACGCGCCTGCGGACCGCCTCGACCAGATCGGCGTGCTCGACGGCGATCCGCTCCAGCGGGGTGTGCAGGCTGCGGGTGAGGTCATCCAGGTCGGGACGGGGTGAGCGGGTGGGGGCGTGGTCCACAATGAGTCTCCGGGGGCCCGGGGCGCGGGGAGCGCGAGCGACGACAATGGCTCGAAAGGCTCTGGTCCGTGCCCAGGATAGACAAATATCGACCAAGTGTCACCGTCGGTACAGTCGTCGGCACCACGGGTGGCAGACCGCCGGACCCGACAGAGGAGGAGCGCACATGTGCCGGAGCATCAAGACGCTGCGTGAGCCGTTCACCCCGCAGGTGACGGACGCGGACGTCGAGGCGGCGGCGTTGCAGTACGTCCGGAAGATCTCTGGCTTCCGGGCGCCCGCCGCGCACAACGCCGCCGCGTTCGACGCCGCGGTGGCCGCCGTGGCCGAGGCGACGCGCACCCTGCTCGACCAGCTGGTGGTGCGGGGTGCTGGCTCGGGCACCCCGGACCCGCGGGCCGCCGCGTCCCACTGACCGCCGGATCGCCCGGCCCGACCTCTTACGAGGTCAGGCCGCGGCGAGCGCCGGGGCGATCGTGTCGGGCGCCCAGCGCGAGCGGTGGCACTGCGACCATCCCCGGCAACCCGGGTCGCCCAGCGTGCAGAGCCGCTTGCGGGTGAGCACCTCACCGTCGTCGGTGTCCCGCACGTCGAAGTGCACCGGGCGCACCGTGCCGTCCGGTGCCACGAGCAGGTGCCGGCCCGCGTCGAGCGTGTCGTCGCGCAACAGGCAGTTGCGGCCCAGCAGTCGAGCGAGCGCGGCGATGCTGGCGTGCTCGGGGAGCCGCTCGGGCACCCCGTAGATGTCCACCACCGTCGCAAACTCGCCCGGCGCCTCCCAGACGTCGCACACCACCGCGTACGCCGGCAGCCGGGCCGGATCGGCCACCGCCAACGGCATCACCACCCGACCAATGGCCTCGGCCAGCGCCGGGTAGACCTGGACGGGTTGAGCCCCGTCGATTCTCCAGTTCCACAGCTCGGTCATTTCGCCTCCTCGCTGCGTTCGTCCCCACCGGCCTCCGGATCGGGCCTTACTGACGATGGTGGAGGGCATTTGACCCCAGCCGGGCGCAAGTTACCGGTCTGTGACCATTCCGGGCAAAATTTCCCTGAGCGGCATTGCTCGGAGTAGCGGGAAGGTGACAGTTTATCGGGTACGGTGCGCCAGCCGCACCACCGCCGCCGCGTGTCCTCACGTTCCTCGCCGACGCCTGCCGGGGTGTGACGGATCGGTCAGCGCAGGACGACCAGGTGCTCGCCACGCGGCAGCAACTCGCCCACCACCGGGGCGCCGGGCACCTCGCCGGCCACCAGCAGGCCGCCGGAGGTCTGCGCGTCGGCCAGCAGCAACCGCTCGTCCGCCCCGACAGAGCCGAAGTCGGTCCACGGCGTCACCCACGCCAGGTTGCGCTGGCTGCCGCCGCTGACGTAGCCGTCGCGCAACGCCTCCCGGGCGCCCTCCAGGTACGGCACCCGGGCCGTGTCGATGGCCACCGTGAGCTGACTGGCCCGCGCCAGCTTCGAGGCGTGCCCGAGCAGACCGAACCCGGTCACGTCGGTGCCGCACCGGATGCCGGCGGCGACCGCCGCGCGGGCGGCGTCCCGGTTGAGCGCACTCATCGACGCCACCGCCTGCGGGAAGCTCTCACCGGTGTTCTTGTGCCGGGTGTTCAACACACCCACCCCGAGCGGCTTCGTCAGCGACAACGGCACGCCGGCACGCCCGGCGTCCAGGGTGATCAGCTCTTCGGGCCGGACCGTGCCGGTGACCGCCAGCCCGTACTTCGGGCCGTCGTCGTCCACGCTGTGCCCACCCGCCAGGTGGCAGCCGGCCTCCCGCGCCACGTCCTGCCCACCGCGCAGGACCTCGCCCGCCAACTCCATCGGCAGTACGTCGCGCGGCCAGCAGAGCAGGTTGAGCGCCACCAGCGGGGTGCCGCCCATCGCGTACACGTCGGAGAGCGCGTTGGCCGCGGCGATCCGACCCCAGTCGTACGCGTCGTCGACGACCGGAGTGAAGAAGTCGGCGGTGCTGACCAGACCGGTCCGCTCGTCCAGGCGTACCACCGCCGCGTCGTCGCCGTGGTCCAGCCCGACCAGCAACTCGGCGGTGCCGGTCGCCGGGCCGAGACCGGCCACCATGATCTCCAACTCGCCCGGAGGAATCTTGCAGGCGCAGCCACCGCCGCGGGCGTAACGAGTCAGCCGTACCGGTTCGGTCATTCCCTCATGATCTCGACAACGCGCCACGATCGCTACCGCTGCCACCCAGACGGTGACCGAAATCGGACCCGCGACGACGATCGTGACCGGTGTTACCGCTCCGTGACCCGCTGAGTTGCATTCCGCCACATCAGGCCGCCTACAGTGGCCGCACCGGGGGTCAACCGACCCCGATCCGGGAGACGACAGGGGACGGTGGACGACGTGACGACGGGCGAACCGCTCATCGTGCTGGACGCGGTCAACAAGTGGTTCGGGCCGCTGCACGTGCTGGACGACGTCTCGCTGTCGGTGGGTCGGGGCGAGGTGGTCGTGGTGATCGGCCCGTCCGGCTCCGGCAAGTCGACGCTGTGCCGCACCATCAACCGACTGGAGCCGATTACCTCCGGCACCATCACCTTCGACGGCCAGCCGCTGCCGGCCGAGGGCAAGCCCCTCGCGAAGCTGCGCAGCGAGGTGGGGATGGTCTTCCAGTCCTTCAACCTCTTCGCGCACAAGACCATCCTGGAGAACGTCACCCTCGGCCCGATCAAGGTCCGCAAGGAGAAGCCGGCCGCCGCCCGTGAGCGCGGCCTGGCCCTGCTCGACCGGGTCGGCATCGCCAACCAGGCGGACAAGTTCCCAGCCCAACTCTCCGGCGGGCAGCAGCAGCGGGCGGCCATCGCCCGGGCGCTGGCCATGCAGCCCAAGGCGATGCTCTTCGACGAGCCCACCAGCGCCCTGGACCCGGAGATGGTCGGCGAGGTGCTGGACGTGATGACCTCACTGGCCAGCGACGGCATGACGATGGTCGTGGTCACGCACGAGATGGGCTTCGCGCGGCACGCCGCCAACCGGGTCATCTTCATGGCCGACGGGCAACTGGTCGAGGACGCCCCGCCCGCGGAGTTCTTCGCGAACCCGCGCAGCGAGCGGGCCCGAGACTTCCTCTCCAAGATCCTCACGCACTAGGCGTCCGTAGTGGAGCGCGCCGCACTCGGTGGGCTCCGTCGAAGAAGGAGAAGAATATGCGTATCACGCGCGTTGCGGCAGTCGCCGCGGTCGCCGCTCTGGCGCTCGGCCTCACCGCCTGCGGTGGCGACGACGGCGGGGAGGGCACCGGCGCTGGCAGCAAGTCCTTCGCCGCCGGCAGCACCATGGAGAAGCTGAACAAGGCCCAGAAGATCAAGGTCGGCACCAAGTTCGACCAGCCCGGCTTCGGCCTGAAGGGCCTCTCCGGCAAGCCGGAGGGCTTCGACGTCGAGATCGCCAAGATCATCGTCAAGGAGCTCGGCATCCCCGAGGACAAGATCGAGTGGGTCGAGGCCCCCTCGAAGGTCCGCGAGGACGTCATCGTCAACGGCACGGTCGACCTGGTCGCCGCGACCTACACGATCAACGACAAGCGCAAGGAGCGGATCGCCTTCGCGGGCCCGTACTACGAGGCCGGCCAGAACATCCTGGTCAAGAAGGACGACACCACCATCACCGGTCCGGACTCGTTCAAGGACGGCACCAAGAAGGTCTGCTCGGTCACCGGCTCCACCCCGGCTGAGACGATCAAGCAGTACGTCAAGGACGTCGGCACCCAGCTGGTGCTCTTCGACACCTACGACAAGTGCCGCGACGCCCTCAAGGGCGGCCAGGTCAACGCCGTCACCACTGACAACGTGATCCTGCTCGGCTACATCGCCAAGGACGAGGCCTCCTTCAAGCTGGCCGGCAGCAACTTCACCAAGGAGCCGTACGGCATCGGCGTGAAGAAGGAGGACGCGGACTTCCGCAGCTTCATCAACGACACGCTGGACAAGGCGGTCGCCGACGGCAGCTGGAAGAAGGCCTGGGACGACACCGCCGGCAAGTTCGGCGCGGAACTGGGCTCGGCGCCCACCATCAACCGCTACTGATCTGATCCTTCGATCTGGAGGGTGGGGAGGAACACCGACCCGTGAACGTGCTCATCGACAAGTTCGACGTCTTTGCGGGTGGTTTCTGGCTCACCCTCCAGATCTGCGTTCTCGCCGCGATCGGCGCCCTCATCCTGGGCGCCGTCGTGGCGGTGCTTCGCATCTCGCCGGTGCCGCCGCTGCGCGCTCTCGGCACCGCCTACGTCAACGTCTTCCGTAACATGCCGCTGACCGTGGTGATGTTCTTCGCCGCGTTCGGCCTGCCGGCGCTCGGCTCCAACGCGGACTTCCTCCGCATCCCGGTGGTCGACTCGTTGTTCACCCGGCTCGGCACCGACCTGCCGTACTTCCGGTTCGCGCTGATCGCCCTCGTGCTGTACACGGCCGCGTTCGTCTGTGAGGCGCTGCGGTCCGGCGTCAACGCGGTGCCCGCCGGCCAGGCCGAGGCGGCGCGGTCACTGGGCCTGACCTTCGGGCAGAACCTGCGGTACGTGGTGTTGCCGCAGTCGTGGAAGGCCTCCATCGTGCCGCTCGGCTCGGTGATCATCGCGATGATCAAGAATTCGGCACTGGCCGGCTTCTTCGGAGTCGTCGGCGACCTGTCCGCCACGGCCGACCAGCTGACCGGCGCCGAGGGGTACGCCTTCATCCCGGTCGCCATCGGCATCTCGATCGGCTACCTGATCATGACCGTGCCGCTCGGCGCACTGCTGGACCGGATCGAGAAGCGACAGGCGGTGGCCCGATGAGTCAGCAGACCAGCGTCCTCTACGACGTGCCCGGGCCGCGGCAGCGGCGGATCACGCTGATCAGCAGCATCGTCGCCGGGGTGGTCCTGCTCGTCGGGGCGTACCTCCTGATCTACCGACCGCTGGACGAGAAGGGCCAGTTGTCGATGGAGTTGTGGGGTCCGCTCGTCGATCCCTCCAACGAGAACTTCTCCCTGGTGTGGGCAAGGATCGGCCTCGGCTTCAAGAACACCCTGATCGCGGCGGCGATGGCCATCGTGGCCTCGCTGGTGGTCGGCACGCTCCTGGCGGTGCTGCGGATCCAGCTCAAGAGCCTGACCGGTCGCAAGTTCACCGGCCTCGCCACGCCGCTGGCGTATCTGCTGCGCGGGCTGAGCACGCTGCTGTCCGCCATCACCCGGGTCTGCGTCGAGGTGTTCCGCGGCCTGCCGGTGGTGATCACCATCTTCTTCGTGGCCCGCGGCTTCCCCGAGTTCGGCCTCTACTTCGACAATCTCTGGTATCTGGTTATCGGCCTCACCATCTACAACTCGGTGGTGATCGGCGAGATCCTCCGCTCCGGCATGGAAGGGCTGCCGGGTGGTCAGCGGGAGGCCGCCTCTGCCATCGGGCTCTCCCCGATCCAGACCACCTGGATGATCCTGCTGCCGCAGTCCTTCCGGATCATGCTGCCGGCACTGATCAGCCAGCTGGTCGTGGTGCTCAAGGACACCTCGCTCGGGTTCATCATCAGCTACGAGGAGACCCTGAACATCGGCAAGCAGATCATCGGCGTGCTGGGCAACCCGATCCAGGTCTACGTCGTGATCGCCGTGCTCTTCATCGTGGTGAACTACTCGCTGTCGAAGCTCGCCCAGTACGTCCAGCACCGGCTCGCCAAGGGCCGCAAGACCGCGGGCACGCCGGCACAGAACCCACCGCCCGCGGCGCTGATGTCCCAGGCCGAAAGCTCCGGTACGGGCATCTGAACCAGCTCGTACGAGAAGGGCCAGCCCGTAGCGGGCTGGCCCTTGTCGTTTCGCTCGGCTCGTGATCGCCGACTTCGGTCGACCGGCCGGTCGCAGCGCCTCAGCGGGCGATCTCGGTGACCCGGGACTCGCGGACCACTGTGACCCGGATCTGACCCGGGTAGGTCAGCTCCTCCTCGATCTGCTTGGCCACGTCGCGGGCCAACACTGCCGCTCCGATGTCGTCGACGTCGTCCGGCTTGACCATCACCCGGATCTCCCGGCCGGCCTGCATGGCGAAGACCTTGTCCACGCCGAGCTTGCCGGCCGCGATCTCCTCGATCCGCTCCAGCCGCTTGACGTACGCCTCCAGACTTTCCCGGCGCGCGCCCGGCCGACCGCCCGAGCAGGCGTCGGACGCCTGGGTGAGGACGGCCTCGATGGTCTGCGGGGGCACCTCGTTGTGGTGCGCCTCGATGGCGTGCACCACGTCCTCGTGCTCGCCGTACTTGCGGGCCAGGTCCGCGCCGATGATGGCGTGGCTGCCCTCCACCTCGTGCGTGAGCGCCTTGCCGATGTCGTGCAGGAACGCCGACCGCTTGATGATGGGCACGTCCAACCGCAGCTCGGCGGCCATGATGCCGGCGATGTGGGCGGTCTCGACCAGGTGCTTGAGCACGTTCTGTCCGTACGAGGTGCGGTAGCGCAGGCGGCCGAGCAGGGTCACCAGCTCCGGGTGGATCTCGGTGATGCCGACCTCGACCAGGGCGTCCTCGGCGGCGCGGAGGCAGAGCTCCTCCACCTCCTGCCGGGCCAGGTCGTAGACCTCCTCGATCCGGTGCGGGTGGATCCGCCCGTCCAGCACCAGCTTCTCCAGCGTCAACCGGCCCACCTCCCGGCGGACCGGGTCGAAGCAGGAGAGCAACACCGCCTCGGGGGTGTCGTCGATGATCAGGTTGACGCCGGTCACCGACTCGAAGGCGCGGATGTTGCGCCCCTCCCGGCCGATGATCCGCCCCTTCATCTCGTCACCGGGCAGGTGCAGGACGCTGACCACGCTCTCCGCGGTCTGCTCGCTGGCGACCCGCTGGATCGCGTCCACCACGATGTGTCGGGCCCGCTGCTCGGCGGTGTTGCGCGCGTCGGACTCGATGTCCCGTACGAGCAGTGCCGCCTCCCGCTTGGCGGACGTCTCGATCGCCTCGACCAGCTCCAGTCGGGCCGACTCGGCGGTGAGCCCGGCGACCCGCTCCAACTCCCGACGCCGGAGTTCCTCCGACTCGGCCAGCTCGACTTCCCGCTGGGCGAGCGCTGACTCCCGGGCGGCGAGGTCGGCCTTCGCGGCGGTGAGCTGCCGCTCCCGCTCGGCGAACCGCTCCACCTCCTCGGTGTGCATCCGCTCCCGCTCGTCCATCCGGGCGGCCCGACGTTCCACCTCGGCGGCCTGCTCCCGGGTGGTGGCGGCCAGCACCGCGACCTCCCGCTCGCCGCTGCGCCGCGCTGTCGTCCGCAGCTGCTCGGCGTCCGCCTCGGCCTGCTTGTGGGCGCGCTCCAGAACGGTGTCCGCCTCGGCGCGGGCGTCGTCGAGCACCCGACGCGCCTCGGCGCGGGCCGCCTTCGCCTCCGCCTTCGCCGCCGCCGCCTCGGTACGGGCCGCCGCTGCGGCGGACTTCGCCACGTCGATCGTGCTGTTCGCCTCGTCGGCCGCCGTCCGCAGGGCAGCGAGCGACTGCTCCTGACGATCCTTCTCGGCGATGAAGGCGGGATCCTCCGGAGCCGGCCCGACACCCATCCGGCGCATCGTCCGGATGCCCACCAGCACGGCCCCGATCACCACCACAGCGAGGACGAGGACGGCCGCGAGGAGCACGACATCGAAGGCGTTCATGCCGGGACCCCGTCGGGTCTACCGGTGAACCTGTGCCGCCGCCCCGCCATGGCCGCCTCCCCTAACGTCGAGACCGCAGCGACCGTGCCGGGGGCACACTCCTGCGGCTGTGGACGCCCGACCGGAGCGGCTGGCCGTGGGTAGCTCTCTCCGCCGGCGGTGCCCGCGGGCAACGTCGGCGACCGGGTGCAGTTGTCGCGGCGTCCCGGACCGGCCAGTCCGGAGCTGCCGCCAAAGGCCGCGGAGTCGGCCAAAGTGATGCTGTCTTGTTACGCGATCTATGTTGTGCGCTTAGCCTGCAATGGTCGGGCAATGTGAGCCTGTATGGCGAGGCTAGGTCTCCGGGGGTGCTCTGGTCAAGGACTCATGATCAAACCCCCCGAACGGAGAGAAGTTGAATCGTCACCCAAAGCTGATGTCGTTGCGGACACAGGGTGACAAAAACGGCGACCTGGCAGGCGCGATTGACATGTCGTACCTGTTCAGGGACGACGACACAGTGGGCAGAGCCGACTTTGTGACAACCATGACGTCGACACCGAGCCGCCGCCCGCCGTCACCGTCGAGCCCGACAGCCCCGCGGGCCGGTCACTCCACCGCGCGGGTATCGCGGTCCAGGTCGCCCTCGGCGTCGGCGAGCGCGTCAGCGTCGATCTGCTCGGCGAACTCGGCCGCCTCGGCGCTCTGCGCGGCCAGCGCATCCTTCACCGCCCTGATCGCGACCCCCGGCGGGTAGCCCTTGCGGGCCAGCATGCCCACCAGCCGGCGGAAGATCGCATCGGGCTCGCCGCGGGCCGTGCGCAGCTTGCGCTCCACGAGACCGCGGGCGGTGTCCGCCTCGGTCTCCTCGTCCAACTCACCCAACGCCTCGGTGGCGACGTCACCGTCGACGCCCTTTCGGCGCAGCTCGTTGGCGAGGGCACGGCGAGCCAGCCCGCGACCGGTGTGCCGACTGGACACCCACGCTCGGGCGAACGCGGCGTCATCGATGATGCCGACCTCGTCGTACCGGTCGAGCACCTCGGCCGACACCTGCTCGGAGATGCCCCGTTTGGCCAACGCCCCGGCCAGCTCGGCCCGGGTGCGTGGCCGGACGGCGAGCTGGCGCAGGCAGATCTCGCGCGCCACCTCGGACTCGTCGCGCGGTGGGGGCGCCGGTTCATCCGCCGACGACTCGGCCCGGCGCCCCCGACGGGGACGCGGTGGGTCAGCGGCGTCGCCCGCACGGGGCGGACTGGCATCCCAGCCCCGCCCCGTACGGGCACGTCGTCCTGCCATCGGTCAGCGACCGGTCAGAAGTCGACCGGCGGCAGCTCCGGGCCACCGGCGGCGTCACCCGCGCCGACACCGACGCCGAGCTTCTCCAGGATCTTCTTCTCGATCTCGGCGGCCACGTCCGGGTTTTCCTTCAGGAACTCCCGGGCCTTCTCCTTGCCCTGACCGAGCTGGTCGCCGTCGTACGTGTACCACGCTCCGGACTTGCGGATGATCGCCTGCTCCACGCCAACGTCGATCAGCGAGCCCTCACGCGAGATGCCCTTGCCGTACATGATGTCGAACTCGGCCTGCTTGAACGGCGCGGCGACCTTGTTCTTCACGACCTTGACCCGGGTGCGGTTGCCGACCACGTCGGTGCCGTCCTTGAGGCTCTCGATGCGTCGCACGTCGAGCCGGACCGAGGCGTAGAACTTCAGCGCCCGACCACCGGTGGTGGTCTCCGGGCTGCCGAACATGACACCGATCTTTTCCCGCAGCTGGTTGATGAAGATCGCCGTGGTGCCGGTGTTGCTGAGCACACCGGTGATCTTCCGGAGGGCCTGGCTCATCAGCCGGGCCTGGAGACCCACGTGGCTGTCGCCCATCTCGCCCTCGATCTCGGCGCGCGGCACCAGGGCCGCCACCGAGTCGATCACGATGATGTCCAGAGCGCCGGAGCGGATCAGCATGTCCGCGATCTCCAGCGCCTGCTCGCCGGTGTCCGGCTGGGAGACCAGCATCGCGTCGGTGTCGACACCGAGGGCCTTCGCGTACTCCGGGTCGAGCGCGTGCTCGGCGTCGATGAAGGCGGCGATGCCCCCGGCCCGCTGGGCGTTGGCCACCGCGTGCAGGGCCACCGTGGTCTTACCGCTGGACTCGGGACCGTAGACCTCGACCACCCGGCCACGCGGCAGACCGCCCACGCCGAGCGCCACGTCGAGCGCGATGGAGCCGGTCGGGATCACGGCGGTCTGGATGACCGGCCGCTCCCCCAGCCGCATCACCGAGCCCTTGCCGAATTGCTTGTCGATCTGAGCGAGAGCAAGGTCGAGTGCCTTCTCCCGGTCAGGCCCTGCTGCCATGGTTGCCACCCCTGCCTTCGCCGGCGTCTTTGCTGAGCTTCGCGTCACGCGGACACGCTAGGCGCTAGGTCCGACAGAAAACCAGCCGACGGGCCGCGAGCTGTGGACGAGCACCCCGCTGTGGACAATAGCCGAACAGGTGTACGACTCGACAAGCGACACGCGGAAGTGATGAAAAGGCTGCTCAGCGTAGTCGGGCGGGCACTCGGTCGGGGTACGCGGCACAGACCGCCCGCCACACCACGTTCGTCCGCTCACCCGACGCCAGCGCCTGCTCGATGGTCCGTCCGTCGAGCTGGGACAGCACCTGGTCGCGGGCGATGCTCGCCGCGTAGCCGGGCCCGAACGCCTCCTCCAAGCGCGCCCAGAAGTCGGTCAGCCGCACGTGATCAGCCCTCCTCGTCCGGTGCCCCGGTCGGCACCGGGCGCAACGCTAGCGCCACCAGGGGCGCCGCCGCGACCGCCGCGAGCAGGGTGAGCACGGGATAACCGGCGAACTGCATGACAAACCCGCTGACCACGGCGGCGGCAGCCCCGGCCAACCCCATGACCAGGTCGCAGAACCCCTGGACGCTCGGCCGCACTCCGGCCGGCACCGACTCGGACAGCAGCGTCGAGCCGGCCACCATCGTCCCCGACCAGCCCAGCCCGAGCAGGACGAGACCCACCGAGAGCCGGGGTGTGTGGTGTCCGGCGGTGCCGGCGACCGCGCAGGCGGCCAGCAGAAACCCCACCCCGCCGAGGATCACGGCCCGCCGGCCGAGCCGGTCGGTGAGCCAACCCACCACCGGGGAGAACGCGTACATGCCCGCGATGTGCAGGCTCAGCACGATGCCGACCAGGCGCAGCACGTCGGCGTCGGCGTGCGACTCGCCGAGCCGGACCGGGGTCATCGCCATCACCGCCACCATGACCAGGTGACCGACCGCCACGGCGGCGACGCCGAGCCGGGCGCCGGGTCGCGCGCGTATGTGGTGCATCGACGACATCGGGCTCCACGGTCCCGGTGCATTGAAGGAGGTCACCGATGAAGAG
>NZ_JBSFBM010000060.1:0-24456 GCF_053592955.1 Micromonospora sp. NPDC002411
AGCTGAGGGCCTGCCTAACCTGGACCACCCCCAAACCCCAGCCAAACCGGCCCCCACCTGGGGGTCGGGCTTTTTGGTGCCGCCTGCAGGCAGGACCGCGAAGGGGCCGGTGCCAGCGCTGGCACCGGCCCCCCGCGTCCTACCGAAGGCCGAAGGCCCGCGTGACGGTCTGGGTGACGCCGCCACCGTTGCGCTGGTCGGCGGTGACCCGGATCGACACGAAGTCGGCCCGGGGCGGCGCGTTCAGCGACACCCGCCAGGTGCCTTTCTTCTCCTTCAGTCCCTGCCGCTGCCAGGTCTTCCCGTCGTCGTAGGAGACCTCAAGTAGGAGCGAGGACACCCCGTCCCGGGCCGCGGTGCTGCCCACCACGACTGGCGTGATCGAGAAGTCGCTGCCGCGCTTCGCCCGACCCGCAACGTCCACGTCCGTTCCGTAGTCCAGTTGGACCAGCGGGATGGCCTGCACCTCTTCGCTGCCGCCGGAGATGAAGCGCCACTCGGTGTGCGTGGCCGTGGAGTACGGGCTGAACTCCGGCTTGCCGGTGGTCTCGACGACCAGCCGGTACGGCAGTTTCTCCAGCGGCAGGTCACCCGCGCCGATCTCCGGCCAGCCGTCGAACCGGGTCAGCTGCTTGTCGCCCTGGTAGAACGTGGCGACCTGGGACATGCTGGCCCCGCCGCTGTGCGCGGCCCCCGCATCGCCGAACCCCTGGAGGTAGGCGCTCATGGCGGTCTCACCGCGGAACGGGATCTCGGTGCTCAGCATCCGTGGCCGGGTGATGGGCCCGAACCAGCGGTCCTTCTGCACGCTGCCCGGCCGGTAGGCGATCGCCTCCGTGTTGGACCGCGCCCAGTCGGCGACGTCCGCGTACTGCATCCACTTCACGCCGTCGCCCGCGGAGACCCAGTCGGTACGCGGACCCGGCGCCACCGGCTGGAACGGGAACGAGCGTGCCGCCCCGTACTCGTACGGCGGGAAGTCCACCCGTCCCTCGCTGGACTGCTTCCCCGGGGGAGGGGAGAAGGTGAGATCGATCCGTGCGAGGTCGCGGGGATCGGTCTTGGCGGAGGGATCCGCGGGCACCCCGCCACGGTGGTAGTCGACCAGGTCGTACAGGTACTTCGCGGAGGGGTGGGCCACGACGGCCAGCCGTACCGGTTTGCGGCCGGCGGTGATCTTCTGGATCAACGCCTCGCCCTGGTCCATGGTCACCGAGGCGACCGGGATCTGACCGGTCGTCACGCCGTCGGGGTTGCCGTACCAGTCACTCTTGCGCCCGGCGCGGTCGTTGACCACGAGGAGCATCGCCGCGCCGGCGGCGTACGCCGCCGCTGCCTGGTCGGTGGGGGTCACCGAGTCGCTGCTGCGTACGACCACGGCCCTGCCCCGGGCGGGCACACCGGCGTAGTCGGCAGCCGCGCCGACGCCCGCGAAGACGGCGTCCAGGCGCGACGTGCCGTCGGGCAGTGCCGGCGAGCCAGGCTGCACGAGGGGGTCACCGAGGCGGCGGCCGTCGTAGCTGATGGCCAGCGGCGTCTGCGCGGCGCGGAACCGGGTGGTCAGGACGAAGCTGCCCTTCTTGACCTTGCCCTTGGTCGGGAGCGCCCACAGGCTGTCGTAGGTGGCGCCGGGCCAGAAACTCTCCTTCAGGGCACTCCAGTCCGTGGGGGTCGGCTCGGCGGAGGTGAAGGACCGGTAGATGTCGATCCTCGTGTTGACGACGGCAGTCGGCTGCGGTGTCGCCACCTTCACCTGACGGGCCCGTGCCGCGTCGAGTTCCACGACCCGGTCGGCCGTCAGGTCGACCTCGGGGGCGGTCAGCATCGCGAGGCCGAGGGAGTCGGGCCCGTTCACACCCTCCACGTCGGGCGTGGCGACGACGGTGTAGGCGCCGGGGGCCAGGCGACTGGTGAGCTTTCCGTCCGGAACCCACATGAACGTACGGCCCGTCTCGGCGTTGACGACCTCGACCTCACCGCTCACGGGTCGACCGGCGCGGTCCTTCAGGTGGATGGTGAGGTCGTACTTCTTGGACTCGACGGCGACCCCGACGGCCGTGTGTACCTCCCCGGTCGGGGAGCGGGCCGTGACCTGGGCGGAGTACCGCCCCGGCGCAAGACCTTCCGGGTCCACCACGACGTCGACGGTGGAGGTGCCGTGAGCGGGCACGGTGACGCTGTCGGCCGCCGCCGTGAACGTCCGTGCGGAGGAGGCCCCGTGCTCGACGGCGAGAGCCAGGGTGACCGGAGCGGCGGTGGTGTTGGTGTAGGTGATCTTCCTGGTGATCGGCTGTGGTGAGGTGCCGGGGGCCCACCGGACGAGGCCGGCGTCCACCGAGCCGGTCGCGACGACCTGGTCCTGGTGGTAGGCGGCGGCCACGTTCAGTCGACCACTGCCGGCCTGGTACGCGGTGTAGTCGGGGGTGCGGACGCTGGTGCTCATCAGCGCGTCCTTGATCTGCCGCGCGCTCCAGGTCGGGTGCTTCTGCACCAGCAGGGCAGCCGCCCCGGCGACGTGCGGCGCGGCCATCGAGGTGCCACTGTCCAGGCGGTAGTAGCCCTCGCCCCACGGGATGTGCTGCGAGCGCGCTGCCAGCACGTCCACACCGGGGGCGGTCATGTCGGGCTTGAGGGCCTCGTCGTTGGCGCGCGGCCCGACGCTGGAGAAGTCGGCCAGGTGGTCGGAGGTGTCCACCGCGCCGATGGTGAGCGCGGCGTCGGCGGTGCCCGGGGCGCCGAGGGTGTACGGGTCGGGGCCGCTGTTGCCGGCGGAGACGACGAAGAGTGCGCCCGTCTCGGCGGTCAGCTGGTTCACGGCCTGGCTCAGTGGGTCGTCCTGGGTGTGCCACGCGCTGACGCCGAGGCTCATGTTGATCACCTTGGCGCGCTCGGTCCGCGCTGCCCACTCCATGCCCGCGATGATCCCCGAGATCGAGCCGCTTCCGTTCTCGTCGAGGACCTTGCCGACCACCAGGTCGGCGCCGGGAGCGACGCCCCGTTCCTTGCCGTCCGAGGCGGCGCCGGTTCCGGCGACGGTGGAGGCGGTGTGGGTGCCGTGCCCGTTGTGGTCGATGACGTCCTGGCCCGGAATGAAGCTCCGGGACGCCACCACCTGGTCCACGAGGTCCGGGTGGGTGGTGTCCACGCCGCTGTCCAGGACGGCGACCCGCACACCGCTGCCGGTGCCTCCGGCCGCCCAGGCCGCCGGGGCGCCGACCTGCGCTGTGGTGTCGGCGAGGGCGGCCTTCGCCTTGCCGTCGAGCCACACCTTGTCGACGCCCGCCGAGAAGGAGGGGACCGAGGTGGCGGCGCGGCGGGCGGCCGTTGACTGTCCACCGCCGGTGAGCGCCGACCAGAAGTCCGCCGCCTGCGACCGGCGGGTGCGGATCGCCTCGCCGCGGACCGAGGGAAGCTCCAGCGTGGTCTGCGCGCCCGGCAGCGTGGCGCTGGTCCGGCGGGTGGCCGAGTCCGCGGCGCGGGTGACGATCAGGGGAAGTTCGCTGGTCCGCGCGTCGTCGAAGCCCTGCGCGATCAGTTGGGTGACGTCGAAGAGTTGCTTGTCGAGTCGGCCGGTCGCGAGGTAGGGCATCGCCTCGTCGGGGTACACATAGGTGTCCCCGCCTTCGGTGGCGACCCGCACGGCGCCGGTGGCGCCGGGCGGGCGTGTGACGTCCACCGAGGGGGTCGCGCCGTTGACGCCCGGGGTCACCGTCACCCGGTCGCCGGTGATCAGCGTGACCGTGACAGGTGCGCGGTGTGCGGTGCCGGTGGCAGCGGGTGTCGCCGGTGGCGGTGGGGCGCCGTGTGCCGCCGTCGGAGTGAGGAGAGCGGCGACGAGGGTAACGCCTACCGCTGCCGCCGCGGATCTTCGGGTGCGAGAGATCCGCGCACTGTTCACAGAGTTGACCATGGATGAGATCCGATCACCTCCGGAGATTCATGTAAAGATCATCATCGTTGCCGGGGCGTTGCGGAAACGTTGCCCGCGATCTCGGTCCCGTGATTCGGCGTGGACCGACGTGCCGAGGTTGCGCCCTTCGGCGAGGATGGGCACATGTCTTCATTCGGTAAGTGGTGGGGCCGGCTCAGCGCGGTCCTCGGTGGGGCCGTGCTGGCGGTCTTCGTGCCCGTCGCGGCCTGGGCGTCCACGGGCACCGGCGAGCTGGTGGTGGAGGCCGCCCGGCGGCGGGGCCGCAGCGGCTTCGGGATCCTCCCGCTGCTCTGCTGCCTGGTGGTGGTGGCGATCGTCGTGTTCCTGGTGCTGCGTCTCATGCGCAACCGCCGGGGCGGTCCGCCCCGCTGACCCACCCGCCTCGGGCGACGCCAGATTCCGGGCGGCCGGCCTCAGGGCCGGCTGCCGGTGCTCACACCGCGAGGGCTGCGATGGCCCCGGACAGGAAACGCGCTGTGGCCTCCCGGGTGCCGTCCCGCCTGACGCGGATGCGCTCGGCGGCGGTGACCAGCAGGGTACGCACCTTGGCGTGCCCCTGGGGCGGTGGCGCCGGCGCCGGCCCGAGCAGGTCGGCGATGCTGGCGCCGAACGCCGCGGCGCGTCGCTGGGCCGGGTCGGTGATGCTGCCCTCGGCGTAGCTGCGGACGGCGAGGCTGGCGCTCAGCCCACGCTCGTGGCCCAGGACGGTGCCGGCCTCGCCGTTCGTGGTGAGGAAATTGATCACGTCGACGACGGCGTCCGGGTGGCGGGTGCCGCGGAACGCGGCCCAGTACATCGACGCCCGCGCCCACTGCGCGCCGGGTGCCCCCGGCAGGCCGGTCAGGCCCAGCTCGGCGTCGGTGAGTCGTTGAAGCTCCGGCAGCTGATGGGACCAGGCGAAGGACGCGGCGGTCAGCCCGGTGACCACCGGTTGCCGACCCGGCTCCGCGCTGTCCGCCTGCTCGACCAACGCCCCGCCCGGTGTGGCCCGCGCGGCGCGGGCCCGCTGCCACAGCTCGAACCACGCGATCAGTTCGTCCGCGCCGAAACCGATCTGGTTGCCCCGGTAGAACTCACCGCCCTGCGATCGCAGCCAGAGCCAGAGCGCCCGGTAGTCGCCGGACGCGTCCATCGTGCCGGCCACCTGGCCGTCGCTGGCGTCGGTGACCTGCTCCGCCCAGGAGAAGTACTCGGCCCAGGTCATCCCGCCGCGTGGCTCCGGCACCTTCAAGTCCCGCAGCAGGTCCCGGTTGAAGACCACGCCCACGTGGGTCTGCCCGCTGGCCACCGCCATCGTGCGCCCCTCGACGGTGCCGTAGCGGATCAGCCCCTCCGGCAGGCCCCGCAGGTCGAGGTGGTGATCGGCGACCCGGTCGCTGAGATCGAGGATGATCCGGCGTTGGGCGTACTCGGTCAGCATCGCGTCGTCGATCTGGATCAGGTCCGGGACGTTCCCACCCGCCGCCTGGGTGGCCAGGCGGTCGTAGTAGCCGTCGGCGCCCTGCCAGGTGACCCGGAAGGTGACCCGGGGGTTGCGATCCGAGTAGAGCCGCAGCACCTTCTCGGTGATCTCGGCCCGCTTGGCGGTGCCCCACCAGAACACCGACAGCTCGACCGGCCCGTCCTGGGTCGAGGTGGTGGCGCCGTCGCTGCATCCGGCGAGCCCACTTGACGCGAGCAGGGGAGCGCCGAGCAGCGCGCCGAGCAGTCGGCGTCGGCCCGGGTCGGCGCCGAGGCGGTCGATCGGGGGTCGTACAACGGGCACGGGGGTCTCCTGGACCTGCGAGGGCAGCGGTCGGACCATTCACGCAGGCAGCGCACGAGGGTGTCAACGTCCGTCCGGTCACCCCCTCGCGCTGGTGGTCGAATCGGGCTGACCGACGCCGCATGGTGTACTAGGGCGCGTGGAACTTCTGCACTCGGGCAAGGTCCGGGACGTCTACGCCGACGGCGACGACCTGATCCTGGTGGCCTCGGACCGCATCTCGATCTACGACGTGGCGCTGCCGACGCCGATCCCGGACAAGGGTCGCCTGCTCACCGCCCTTTCGCTCTGGTGGTTCGAGCAGCTCGCCGACCTGGTGCCGAACCACGTCATCTCGGCCACCGACGTGCCCGCCGAGTTCGCCGGGCGGGCGATCCGCTGCCAGCGGCTGGACATGGTCCCGGTCGAGTGCGTCGCCCGCGGCTACCTCACCGGCGGCGGGCTGCGGGAGTACGAGCAGACCGGTGCGGTCTCCGGCGTACGTCTGCCGCGCGGGCTCGCCGAGGCGTCGATCCTGCCCGAGCCGATCTTCACGCCGTCGAGCAAGGCGCCGGCGGGGGAGCACGACGAGCCGATCACGTACGACGACGTGGTGGCGAAGGTGGGCGAGGCCACCGCCGAGCGACTGCGGCAGATCACCCTCGACATCTACCGGCGCGGCGCCGAACTGGCCGCCGACCGGGGCGTCCTGATCGCCGACACCAAGATCGAGTTGGGCTGGGCGCCGGACGGCACCCTGGTCCTCGCCGACGAGCTGCTCACCTCCGACTCGTCGCGGTTCTGGCCGGCCGAGTCGTACCAGCCGGGCCGGGTGCAGTTCTCCTACGACAAGCAGTACGTGCGGGACTGGGCCACCGGCAGCGGCTGGGACAAGCAGGCCCCGGCCCCGGACGTGCCGGACGAGGTGGTCGAGGCGACCCGGGCCCGCTACGTCGACGTCTACGAGAAGCTCACCGGCAACCGCTGGGAGTGATCCCCGGGCCGGGGATCACTCCACCCAGTCCAGGGTGCGCTGCACGGCCTTCCGCCACTGGCCCAGCTCCCGCTCACGCAGCTCCGGCGTCATCGTCGACTCCCACTGCGCGTCGGAGCGCCACTGGGCCCGCAGGGTGGTCAGGTCGGGCCAGAAGCCGACCGCCAGACCAGCCGCGTACGCGGCGCCCAGGCAGGTGGTCTCGGTGATCCGGGACCGGACCACCGGCACGTCGAGGACGTCGGCGAGGAACTGCATGAGCAGCCCGTTGGCGGTCATGCCACCGTCCACCCGCAGCCGGCGCAACGCCACGTCGGAGTCGGAGTCCATCGCGTCGACCACCTCGCGGGTCTGCCAGGCCGATGCCTCCAGCGCGGCCCGCGCCAGGTGCCCCTTGGTGATGTATCCGGTGAGGCCGGCGATCACGCCACGGGCGTCGCTGCGCCAGTGCGGGGCGAACAGCCCGGAGAACGCGGGCACCACGTAGCAGCCGCCGTTGTCGTCAACGGTGCGCGCCAACTCCTCCACCTCGGCGGCGCTGGAGATCAGCCCGAGGTTGTCCCGCAGCCACTGCACCAGCGAACCGGTGACGGCGATCGCGCCCTCGAGGGCGTACGCCGGGGGTTGGTCCTTGATCCGGTAGGCGACCGTGGTGAGCAGGCCGTGCGTCGACGGGACCGGAGTGGCACCGGTGTTGAGCAGCAGGAAGCTGCCGGTGCCGTAGGTGCACTTCGCCTCGCCCGGCTGGAAGCAGGTCTGCCCGAACAGGGCGGCCTGCTGGTCGCCGAGCGCGCTGGCCACCGGCACCCCGGCGAGAACGCCGGTGGCGTGGCCGTACACCTCGGCGGAGCAGCGGATCTCGGGCAGCATCGCTGCCGGGACACCCATCGCGTCCAGGAGGTCCGGGGCCCAGTCGAGGGTGGTGAGGTCCATCAGCATCGTCCGGCTGGCGTTCGTCACGTCGGTGACGTGTTCGCCGGTCAGCTTCCAGATCAGCCAGCTGTCCATGGTGCCGAAGAGGACCTCGCCACGCTCGGCGCGCTCGCGCAGACCGTCGACCTCGTCCAGCAGCCACCGCAGCTTCGGCCCGGCGAAGTAGGTCGCCAGCGGCAGGCCGGTGCGGGCCCGGAACCGCTCCTCGCCGTACGTCGAGGCCAGCTCGCGCAGCAGCGGCCCGGTGCGGGTGTCCTGCCAGACGATGGCATTGGCCACCGGGCGGCCGGTGGACCGGTCCCAGACGACGGTGGTCTCCCGCTGGTTGGTGATGCCGATGGCCGCCAGGCCGGCCGCGTCGGTGCCGGCGGCCCGCAGCGCCTCGGAGACGACCTGCTGGACGTTGTCCCAGATCTCCTCGGCGTCGTGCTCCACCCAGCCGGGCCGGGGAAAGATCTGCCGGTGTTCGCGCTGCGCGACGGCGACGATCTCCCCCGCGTGGTCGAAGACGATGCACCGCGAGGAGGTGGTGCCCTGGTCGATGGCGGCGACGTACTGGGGGGTCACCGCAGCACCGTACCCGGACCGACGGCGTGGTGCGAGCTGCGTCACTCCCGGTTGTGGCCCGCTGCCGTCCGCCGCCCTCCGCGTCCCCTACGATGTGCGAACGTGCGCGACATCGCCGTTTTCAGTGGAACTGCCCATCCCGACCTGGCTGCCGAGATCTGCGCCCACCTGGGGGTGCCGCTGCATCCGGTGCGGGTCTCCCGGTTCGCGAACGACTGCCTGGAAGTGCAGTTGCAGGCCAACTGCCGCGAGCGGGACGTCTTCCTGATCCAGCCGCTGGTCCCGCCGGTGCAGGAGAACCTGGTCGAGTTGCTGCTGATGATCGACGCGGCGCGGGGCGCCTCCGCCGGCCGGATCACCGTGGTGTTGCCGCACTACGCGTACGCCCGCTCGGACAAGAAGGACGCGCCGCGGATCTCGATCGGCGCGCGGCTGGTCGCCGACCTGCTCACGTCGGCCGGGGCGGACCGGGTGCTCGCGATGACGCTGCACTCGCCGCAGGTGCACGGCTTCTTCAGCGTCCCCGTGGATCACCTGCACGCGCTGCGTGAGCTGGCCACCCACTTCCAGCGCTACGACCTGAGCAACACCGTGGTGGTCTCACCCGACCTGGGCAACGCCAAGGAGGCGGCGGCCTTCGCCCGGCTGCTCGGCACTCCGGTCGCGGCCGGGGCGAAGCAGCGGTTCAGCGACGACCTGGTCAAGATCAGTGCGGTGATCGGCGAGGTGGCCGACCGGGACGTCATCGTGCTGGACGACGAGATCGCCAAGGGCAGCACCGTGGTCGAGCTGATGGAGCACCTGCGTGGCCTGAAGGTCCGGTCGATCCGGCTCGCCTGCACGCACGGCCTCTTCTCCGACGACGCTCTGCGGCGACTCAGCGAGCAGGACGGCGTCCTGGAGATCGTCTGCACCAACACGGTGCCCATCCCGGCCGCCAAGCGGGTGCCGGAGTTGCAGGTCCTGTCGGTGGCACCCGCCCTGGCCGAGGCCATGCGTCGGATCCACAACGGGGAATCCGTCTCCGCGCTCTTCGGCTGAGCCGCGCCACGCGGCACCGTTGCGCGGATCAGTACGTGGTGCGGTCGGGGCTGACGAGACCAGTGGTGACGCGGACGGTGGTGCCGGCGGTGCTGGTGACCACCTCCATGGCGTCGGTCAGCTCGCGGGCCAGCCAGAGACCCCAGCCGCCGGCGGTGTCCGGGGCCGGCCGACTGCGGTCGCCCAGCCGCTGCGGGCTGATCCCGTGCCCGTGGTCGGCCACCTCGCAGACCAGGGCGTCGGCCTCGTGCCAGAGCCGCAACCATCCGCGTCCGCCACCGTGCCGGACCGCGTTGGTGATCAACTCGTTGATCGCGAGCACGAAGTCGTCCAGCCGTTGGCCGGTGAGGCCGGAGGCATGCGCGCAGGAGGTAACCGAGTGTCGAATCTCGGTCACCTGGGCCTGGTTGAAGGCGTCGGCGATCAGGAGGGCAGGTTCGATGGGCACAACCGTACGCGGTGCGTGTGGATCTGCGTTGGTCATGGGCCCGTCCCGGCGGCGGATCTCGGAGTACTTCGCGGCTTTTCCACCGTACGTCAGGGTTTCCCGAACCGCACTCGCTGCTCGCCATGCGGCCGGCCGGGGTGTGGCATCCTGACCGCCATGCCGTCGCCGCCAGGTGAATTCGAGGTGCCGCTGTGGCGTGCGCTCACGGTGTTCCGGGTGGCGTCCCTGGCGTACGTCTGCGTGCTCGCGGTGCGCGACGTCGACCGGTACGACCACCCGTACGCCGTCGGCGCCCTGGTCCTGGCGATGGCGGCGTGGACCGCGGCGACCGCGATCGGGTACGCCCGGCCGGCCTGGCGGCGCTGGCCACTGTTGCTGGCCGACCTCGCAGTGGTGCTGGCCGTCGTGCTGGCCACCCCGTGGGTGGTCGGTCGGGCGGCGCTCGCCGGCGGCGTACCCACCATGGGGGTCGCCTGGATGGCCGGCCCGGTGCTGGCCTGGGCCGTCTCCGGCGGGCGGCGGCGGGGCACGATCGCCGCGCTGCTGGTGGCCGGCGCGGACCTGGCCACCCGGGAGCGGATCAGCCAGTCCTCGTTCACCGGGGTGATCCTGATGCTGCTCGCCGGAGTGGTCGTAGGGCACGTGGCCCGGCTCGCGGTGGGCGCCGAGGAGCGGCTGCAACGCGCCGTGGAGTTGGAGGCTGCCACCCGGGAGCGGGAGAGGCTGGCCCGGGGCATCCACGACTCGGTGCTCCAGGTGTTGGCGCTGGTGCAGCGGCGGGGTGCCGACCTGCCCGGCGAGGCCGGCGAGCTGGCCCGGCTGGCGGGTGAGCAGGAGGCCGCGTTGCGGGCCCTGATCGCCGGCACCGACCCGACCGCCGCCGCGCTCCCGGACGGCGCCGAGGCTGCGGCGGTGGACCTGCGGACCCTGCTCGGCCGGTACGCCTCGACGGCGGTGGCGCTCTCCGCGCCGGCCACCCCGGTGCCGCTGCCCCGGCGGGTGGCCGGTGAGCTGGCCGCCGCGACCGGCGCGGCCCTGGACAACGTGGGGCGGCACGCCGGCGGGAGAGCCTGGGTGTTGATCGAGGACGAGGGGGCGACGGTGACAGTGTCGATCCGCGACGAGGGGCCGGGTATCCCGGCCGGCCGGCTGGCCGAGGCTGCCGCGCAGGGGCGCCTCGGCGTGACCCAGTCGATCCAGGGTCGGGTGGCCGACGTGGGCGGGACGGTACGGATCATGTCCGTTCCCGACGCTGGCACCGAGATCGAGTTGACAGTGCCGAGGGCGCAGCGGTGACCCCGACCAGGGTGATGGTGGTCGACGACCATCCGATGTGGCGGGAAGGCGTCGCCCGTGACCTCACCGAGGCCGGCTTCCTGGTGGTGGCGACAAGCGGCGAGGGGCGACAGGCCGTCCGGGTGGCCGCCGCCGCCCGGCCCGACGTGGTCGTCCTCGACCTGCAACTACCGGACATCTCCGGCGTCGAGGTGATCCTGGGCCTGCGCGCGGCAGTGCCCGGGGTGCGGGTGCTGATGCTCAGCGCCAGCGGCGAACAGCAGAGCGTGCTGGACGCCGTCAAGGCGGGGGCCACCGGCTACCTGGTGAAGTCGACGGCGCCCGCCGAGTTCCTCGAAGCGGTCCGCCGCACCGCGGCCGGCGACACTGTCTTCACCCCCGGCCTGGCCGGGCTCGTCCTCGGCGAGTACCGCCGGCTGGCCGCCAGCCCGGGTCAGGCGGCCGACCCGAGCGGCGGCGCGGAGCCCGCCACGCCCCGGCTCACCGACCGGGAGACGGAGGTGCTGCGGTTGGTGGCGAAGGGGTTGTCGTACAAGCAGATCGCACAGCGGCTCGGGTTGTCGCACCGCACTGTGCAGAACCACGTGCAGAACACCCTGGGCAAGCTGCAGCTGCACAACCGGGTCGAGTTGACCCGCTACGCCATCGAACGCGGCCTGGACGACTGACCGGGGCGAGCGTGCCGAGCTGACCGCTCCCGACGGATGGCGTCAGACCGAGCGCGGCGGCTCCGTCTCGTGGATGGCCAACTCCTCGGCGGTCGCCCCGCCACCGGCCGAGCCCGCGTCGTACGCCACCGAGTCGGTCTCCTGGTCGGTGTGCGACCCCTCGTCCGGCTCCACCAGCCGGCCCACTGTGGCGTCGGCGACCGTGCCGAGCTGACCGTGGTCGTAAAGGGAGACCGGTGAGTTCGGGTCCGAGGTCGGCCCGGGATCCATCACGTCGGCGTCCAACTGGGCCTCCGCGGCGGCCTCCAGGTTGTCCGCCTCGAAGGCGATCTTCGGGTCGATCGTCCCGGCCAACGGGTCGTCCGCCGGACGCTCGTAGACCTCTCGTTCGAGCTTGTAGTCCAACGACTCCCCGTCGAGCTGCTCCTCGGCGGTCGTCCCGAACCGGTCCACCGCCACCGGTGTCCGGTCGCCGGGCAACTGGGCCGGGTCCGGGCCGTCCGCCTCGCGCCCGGTGAGCACGTCGTCGTTGGCGGTCGAGTCGTCATCGGCGGTGTCGGGCAGGCCTTGCGCCTCGGTGTCGGACACGGGGGTCGGGTACTCGTTGTCGCGCATGTCTGATCACTACCCGCTGCCCTCCCGCCATAACCGGAGCACGGCAGGCCGTGCGGTGGCGAAACCGGCACCCGGGACGGAACACCCCGTCAGTCGCGGTGGGCGACCTCGTCCTCCGGGTGCAGAACGCACCAGACGACCTTGCCGTCCCCTACCGGGCTGCTGCCCCAGCGGCGGGCGACCGTGTCGATCAGCAGCAGGCCCCGGCCACCGGCCCGGTCCGGCGGGGACAGGCCGGCGAACGTCGGCAGGTGCGACGAGTGGTCGCGGACGGCCAGGTGCAGGCTGCTGTCTCGGGGCGCGAGCCGTACCGTCATCGGGGTCCGGGCGTGCGCCACCACGTTGTTGACCATTTCGGTGATCGCGATGCACGCCGGGTCGATCAACGTCGGCACGCCCCAGCGCCGGCAACCGGCGGTGACCAGCTCGCGAGCCTGCCGGGCAGCTCCCACAGCGGGGGCCAGGTCGGCGGTGAGCACCGCCGCCAGTGGCGTCGCAGCGACCGCTGCCAGCGCGCCGTCCACCGTCGGCCAGGCCGGCACCCCGGCCACCGTCGCGGCCCCGGCCACTGTTGTCGGCACGGCCGGTTCCCCGGCCACCATGCCCGTCACGGCCGGTTCCCCGGCCACCATGCCCGTCACGGCCGGTTCCCCGGCCACCATGCCCGTCACGGCCGGTTCCCCGGCCACCGTGGTCGGCTCGGCCGGCAGCGCCGCGTCCGTGTGGTCGGGCCGGTCGACCGCCGGGTCACATAGCAGCAGATCCGCTGCCGGCCAGTCGGCGACCTCCCGGCGAACCTCGGCGAAGACGCCCCGCCCGGTCGGATCGACCACCCGCAGCCCGGTCACGTCGGCCACCACCGGACCGGGCCGGTCGGCGAGCCTGGTGAGCAGCGCGAGGCGTACCGCCTCGGCTCCGGCGGCGTCGAGCACACCTGTCAACCGGACCACCGCCGACGACTCGTCGGCCTCCACGCGGCAGCTCGCCATGATCGCCTCACGGGGCTCGCCGGCCACCGCTCGCGCGTTCGGACGCTCGGTCGCGGTCATCAGCGCACCGACCGCGATCGGCGGTTGATCGCCGCCATCGTGCCGACCGCCGTTCCGGCCGCGGCCAGGCCGAACGCCGCGGTCATCCGCACCAACTGACGCCGTCGGCCCTGCCAGCCACCGTCCCGGCGGGCGCCGGCGTCGGCGTCGGCGTGGAACACGTTGCCGGTGCTGTCCACCCGAGCCCCCGGACCGAACTGGGTGCGGTGGGCGTACCAGCCGAGGGTGCGCTCCACCAGCGCCGGCGCCAGCCGCCACTGGAGGCCGAGCAGCCGGGCCGCGCCACCGGCGTACGCCTCCCGGCGCGGTCGACGCAGCAGCCGGACGATGGTCTCGGCGACCACCTCCGGCGGGTAGATCGGAGGAGGTGGCACTAGTTCGCGGCCGGTGTGGTTGGCCGCGTGCCGGAAGAACGGGGTGTCGATGGTGGCCGGCAGCACGGTGCAGACCGAGATCTGACCGCGGCCGGTGACCCGCAGTTCCTGCCGGACCGTGTCGGCCAACCCCCGGACCCCGTGCTTCGTGGCGTTGTACGCCGACTGGTACGGCATCGCCACCTCGGCCAGCACCGAGGCGTTGTTGACCAGCACGCCGCCGCCGGCCGCTTCCAGGTAGGGCAGCGCGGCCTTGATGCCGTGCACCGTCCCGAGCAGGTTGACCTCCAGCACCCGGCGGAACTCGGCGACCGGGATCTCGTCGAACAGGCCGACAGCGCCCACCGCGGCGTTGTTCACCCAGGCGTCGATCCGGCCGAACTCGGCCGCCGCCCGATCGGCCAACCGTCGCACCGACTCCAGATCGGTCACGTCGGTCGGTACGACCAGCGCCCGGCCGCCCAACTCCCAGCACTGGTGCGCGACCTGTCGCAGGGCCGGCTCGCTGCGGGCGGCCAGCACGACGGCGGCGCCCCGGCGGGCCAACGCGTACGCGGTCGCCATGCCGATCCCGCTGGACGCGCCGGTGATCACCACGGTCGAATCGTCGAGGGTGCGGGTCATCGGCATTCCTGGGCGGTACCCCCGCCCGGGCCTGGTCATACCACCAAGCAGTTGTCGATCATCGTCGAACTGTCACCTGGGTGCCACCTGTGCTTGCTGTGGCGCAAGTGTCGGCGGCACTCGTCGCGACTCTTCCTGATCTGCCAGGTTTCGGCTCCGGGTGCGGGGGTTAATGGGACGCTCTGACCGGGAGGACCACCGCCGAGGAAAAGATCGCAGGGAGGTGACCCATGCGCGTCGGCCTCGTCTGCGCGCACGCCAGTTCGTACCGCCACGCCGACGGCCCACCGGTCGGCACCCGCCAGCACATAGCGCGGGTCGCCGCCGAGTTGGCCGAACGGGGCCACGACGTCCGGCTCTACGACCGCACTGACGATCCAGGACTGCCGGCGACGATCGACGTCGACGGCTACCAGGTACACCGGGTGCCCGCGGGCCCGCCCACCCCCCTCTCCACCGCCGAGCTGATTCCCCACGTGACGGAGTTCGGCCGCTGGTTGACCGACGAGTGGTCCGGCGCCTGGCGACCCGAGGTGGTGCACGGGCACTACTGGGTCGGTGGCCTGGCCGCCGCGCACGCCGTCCGGGAGACCGACATCCCGGTGGTGCAGACGTTCCACTCGCTCGGCGTCGAACAACTGCGGCACCTGGGCGGCCACTACGACGGGCCGGGGGAGCGGATCACCCTGGAACGGGCGCTGACCAGGGCTGTCGATATCGCCGTCGCCCAGTCGAACGACGAGGTCGACGAGTTGACCCGGATGGGTCTGCAACGCAGCTCCGTCGCGTTGGTGCCGGCCGGGGTCGACATCGAGCAGTTCCACCCCGACGGCGAGGCGGCGCCCCGCGAACAGCGGGCCCGAATCCTCTCGGTGGGCTCACTCTCGGCCGGGCACGGCCAGGAGGACCTGATCCGGGCGATGCGGCTGGTCGGCGACGCCGAACTGGTGATCGCCGGTGGGCCGCCGACCGACCAACTCGCCAACCACGCCGAGGCGCGACGGCTGCGGGAGCTCGCCGAGCAGGTGGGCGTCGCCGACCAGGTGCGGCTCGTCGGTGCGGTTCCGCACGATCAGATGGCCACCTGGTACAGGTCGGCGGACGTGGTCGCCTGCACGCCGCACTACTCCTCGGCCGGGCGGGTCTCGTTGGAGGCGATGGCCTGCGGCGTACCGGTGATCGGCTACGCCATGGGCGGCTTGGCGGACGCCGTCGTCGACGAGGTCACCGGCCGGCTGGTGCCCCCCGGCGACGTGCGGGCACTCGGTATCTCGCTGCGTCGGCTGCTCGCCGACAACGCCGGCCGGTTCGCGTACGGACACGCCGCGGTGGACCGGGTCCGCAGCAGCTACACGTGGGAGCGGACCGCCGGGGCGTTGGAGCGCCTCTACGAGCGGGTGGTGAGCCGCCGCAAGCCGGTCGAAGCCTAGGCCGGTTCCGGTCAGCCGGAGCGGGTGGCGACGGCCATGGCCCGATCCCGGCCGCGGGTCACCGAGCGGTGCTGCTGCGGCTCCGCGTACCGAGTCAGCCCGATCACCGCGGTCAGGGTGACCAGGAAGCCGGCCGCCGCCAGCCACTCCCGGCCCGGCCAGATCTTGTCGTTGAGCAGCAGCAGGCCGACGATCGCGGCCGGCACCGCGCCGGCGGCGTCCATCGCGGCGACCGCCGCGGTCGTCGAGCCGCGCTGCATGGCCAGGCCGAGCAGCAGTTGACCGACGATCGAGTGGACGATCAGCAGGTAGAACAGCGGGTCGGTGAGGAACGCCTCGGCCGACGACGCGGATGCCAGCGGCCGGGCGGCGACCGCGGCCGAGCTGAACGCCAACCCGGCCAGCGAGCCGAGGGCCACCGAACCCGGTGCCCCGTGCAGTCGGACGGCGAAGACACCGAGCACCGCGATGACGCCGAGTGCCACCAGCAGGGCGATCGAGCCGGCCGTGCCGAGCTGCCGCGACGGTGCCGGGCGGGCGGACAGCACCAACGCGGTGATCCCGGCGAAGAGCAGCGCGAGCAGCACCACCTCCGCCGCCGGCAGTCGCCACTTCAGCACCAGCACGCCGAGGATCGCGGTCACCCCGAGCCCGGCCGCCACGCTGGCCTGCACGAGGAACAGCGGGAGATCCCGCCGGGCCAGGAAGGCGAACACGAAGCCGGCGATCTGGCAGCCCAGGCCGACCAGGTAGGTCCGGTGCCCGGCGAGGCGCAGCAGCAGGCCCGGATCGAAGGTGTGATGGACCGTGGTGCGGGCTGCGGCCACCGACTGGAGGAGGTTGGCGAAGCCGTACGCGACGATCATCGTCGCGAGGAAGCACCAACCGGAGGAGACCACCTGGCGAGGATAGAGGTTGCCGGGGGTCAGCGCTCGGCTGGCCGATCGAGCCGGGTGAGGATGTCGGCGTGCAGCACACCGTTGGTGGCCACCACACTGCTGTCCGTGCCGGGGTCGCCGGCCGGGGCCGGTCGACCATCCAGATCCGTCACCGTGCCACCCGCCTCGGTGATGATCGGCACCAACGCCGCCACGTCCCACAGCGACAACTCCGGCTCGACCATCACGTCCAGTGCCCCCTCGGCCAGCAGCATGTAGCCGTAGAAGTCGCCGTACGCCCGGCTGCGCCAACCGTCGCGCATCAGGTCGAGCATCGCGTCGAGCAGCCCGGCGCGTTCCCACCCGGTCAGCGAGGAGTAGCAGACGCTGGCGTCGGCCACCGCCCGTACCGCTGACACCCCGATCCGCTCGCCGTCGGCCGAGCCCGATCCGGCGTACGCGCCCGCGCCAGCACTCGCCCACCAGCGCCGCCCCAGCGCCGGCGCGGACACCACGCCGACCGCCGGACGGTCCCCGTCGTAGAGCGCGATCAGGGTGGCCCAGACCGGCACACGGCGGACGAAGTTCTTGGTGCCGTCGATCGGGTCGATGATCCACCGGCGGCCGGCCGGGTCGGTGGACGGCCCGGCGCCGTACTCCTCACCCAGCAACCCGTCCGTCGGCCGGTGCTCGGTCAGCAGGGCGCGGATCTCCCGCTCCACGGCGGTGTCCGCGTCGGAGACCGGTGTCAGGTCGGGCTTCGCCTCGACGCGCAGGTCGAGTGCCCGGAACCGGGCCGTGGAGATGGCGTCGGCCCGGTCGGCGAGCTGGTGGGCGAGGGCGAGGTCGTCGGCGTACCCGGTCATTCCGGCAACCTAGCCGACGCCCGCCGGCTCACTCGTCGGGCCCGCGCCGGTCACCCTCGCCCGGCCCGCGCTGGTCGCTCTCACCGCGCGCGTCGCCCTCGCCGGCGCGGGAGGCCAGCAGCCGGCGGTACGACGCCAGCCGGCGTGGGTCGGCCTTGCCGGAGGCCACCCAGGCATCGAGGGCGCAGTCGGTCTCGTCCGCCGTGTGCTGGCAGTTGGGCGGACAGTCGACGGTGCCCTCGACCAGGTCGGGGAAGCCGTGCAGCAGGCTGTCGGCGGACACGTGGGCCAACCCGAAGCTGCGGATGCCCGGGGTGTCGATGATCCAGCCCGGGTCGGTGTCCACCCCGGGCACCGGTGGCAGTCGCAGCGCCACCGCGCTGGTGGAGGTGTGCCGACCGCGGCCGATCGCACTCACCACGCCGACCGCGCGGGCGGCGTCCGGGACGAGGCGGTTGACGAGCGTCGACTTGCCCACGCCGGAGTGCCCGACCAGCACCGACACCCGACCACTGAGCAGCGCGCGTAGCGCCCCTAGGTCGGCGTCCGGGCGGTTCAGCACGTACGGCAGCTCCAGCTCGGTGTAGTAGCCGAGCACCTCCTCCGGACCGGCCAGGTCGGCCTTGGTGAGGCAGAGCAGCGGCTCGACGTCCGCGTCGTACGCGGCCACCAGGCAGCGGTCGATGAACCCGGTACGCGGCGGCGGGTCGGCCAACGCGCTGACGATCACCAACTGGTCGGCGTTGGCCACCACGACCCGTTCCAACCGGCCCTCGGCGGTGGTGTCGTCGTCGTCGGCGGTGCGGCGCAGCACCGAGCGGCGGTCGGCGATCCGGACGATGCGGGCCAGGGCGCCCTCCGCGCCGGACGTGTCCCCGACCAGGCTGACCCGGTCGCCCACCACCACCGACTTGCGGCCCAGCTCGCGGGCGCGCATCGCGGTCACGGTGGGCAGCTCGGCCCCGACCACGCCGCGTTCGGCACCGGACAGCACGCAGGTGTAGCGACCCCGGTCGACGGCGATGACGAAGCCGTCAACGGCGTCGGCGTGCCGGGGTCGGGTGCGCGTACGTGGACGCGACGACTTTCCGGGCCGAACCCGTACGTCGTCCTCGTCGTACTCCCGCCGTTTGGTCGCCAGGACCTGTCCTCTTCTCGCGTCAGCTCTTGCCGGTCACCATCGCTGACCATAGTGCCGGGAACTCGGGCATCGTCTTGGAGGTACACCCCACGTCGTCCAGCTCGATGCCGGGAACGGCGAGCCCGGTGACCGCGGCGGCGTGCGCCATCCGGTGGTCCTGGTAGGTGCGGAAGGTCCCACCGCGCAGGGGGCGGGGCCGGACCTCCAACCCGTCCGGGGTCTCGGTGATGTCCGCCCCGAGCCCGCTGAACTCCCGCGCCAGCGCGGCGAGCCGGTCGGTTTCGTGGCCGCGGATGTGCCCGACGCCGGTGAAGACCGACGGCGAGTCGGCCAGCATGGCCAGCGCGGTCAGCACCAGGGTCAGCTCACCGACGTCGGACAGGTCGGCGGTCAGCCCGTGCACCACGCCGGTGCCCCGCACGGTCAGCCCGTCGGTGGAGAGGGTGACCTCGCCGCCCATCCGTTGCAGCAGCGAGCGGAGCTGCTCGACTGGTTGCGCGCTGCTGTGCGGCCAGCCCTGGAGGGTCACCTCGCCGCCGGTGACCAGCGCGGCGGCGAAGAACGGCACCGCGCCGGAGAGGTCCGGCTCGATCTCCCAGGCGCGCCCGGTGAGCGGACCGGGCTCGACGGCCCAGACGTCGGGGGAGCTGTCGTCGACCGCCGCGCCGGCGGCCCGCAGCATCTGCACTGTCATCCGCAGGTGCGGCGCGGACGGCACCGGCGGGCCGACGTGACGCACCACGACACCCCTGTCGAAACGCGGGGCGGCCAGCAGCAACCCGGAGACCAGCTGGCTGGAGGCGGACGCATCGATCACCACCTCGCCGCCGGTGATCCGGCCGGTGCCGAGCACTGTCAGCGGCAGACTGCCGGTGCCGGTGACGTCGATCCGGACGCCCAGCGAGCGCAGCGCGCCGACCAGCGGGCCGAGGGGGCGGGTGCGGACGTACGGGTCGCCGTCGAAGGTGACCTGCCCGTCGGCCAGGCCCGCCACGGGCGGCACGAACCGCATCACGGTGCCGGCCAGCCCCACGTCGACGTGGGCGGGGCCGACCAGCGGGTGCGGCCGGACCAGCCAGCGCTCGTCGTCGCTGATCGACACGTGCGCGCCCATTCCGCGCAGGCCGGCGGCCATCAACTCGGTGTCGCGGGCGCGCAGCGGCCGGGCCAGCGTCGACGGGCCGGCGGCCAGCGCGCTGAGCACCAGGGCGCGCGCGGTCATCGACTTGGAACCGGGCAGACGCAGTGTCGCCGTCACCGGGTCGGACGCGGTCGGTGCGGTCCACGGCTGCGACGGCCGGGTCGCGGTTAGATTCCCCACGGTTACATTCTGCCGTGTCGGCTGCTGGGCGGCGGGGGCCGGCGGTCGTACTCCCGGTTGGCGGGACAGCCGACAGGGCCTCCGACGCGTTAGCGTGTGCATATGTGCGGCAGGTACGCGACGACCCGGAGCTCCGGCGAGCTCAGCGCGCTGTTCGAGTCGTCCGACGACACCGACGGCCTGCTCCGACCGGACCACAACGTCGCGCCGACCGATCGGGTGCCGCTGGTCCGGGTGAGCCCGGAGGGTCATCGCAGCCTCTGCGTGGGCCGCTGGGGTCTGCTGCCGCACTGGTCCCGGTCCGCCGCCGGCGCGGCCCGCATGATCAACGCGCGGGCGGAGACGGTGGCCACCAGCCGGGCGTACGCCGGGTCGTTCTCCCGCCGCCGCTGCCTTGTTCCGGCCGACGGCTGGTACGAGTGGGTCCGTCGGCCCGACGGCGGGCGGCAGCCGTACTACATGACGCCCACCGACGGATCTGTGCTCGCCCTGGCCGGCATCTGGTCGGTCTGGGAGTCCGGCGCCGACTCCCGGCTCACCTTCAGCGTGCTGACCACCGCGGCGCTCGGCGACCTGGCCGAGGTGCACGACCGGATGCCGCTGCTGCTGCCACCCGAGTCCTGGTCGTCGTGGCTGACGTCGACCGACGAGCCGGAGCGGTTGCTCGTCCCGGCGTCGCCCGAGCAGTTGGCGGGGTTGGAGATCCGACCGGTGGGGCCGGCGGTGGGCGACGTCCGTAACGACGGCCCGCACTTGACCGAACGGGTGACGGTCGCGCCGACGATGGCACCGCAGGAGTTGACACTGTTCTGAGGCGACGGCGCATCGTCGGGCACCGATTTGACAGGATTGCGCGCGATTCGTCTCCTGACTGTTCAGTCAGGTTCCCGGCAGACCCTTGTCCCGGTGTTGCGAAGTGCGATAGAACACAGCGCCGGTAGTGGCTGTCGATTCGCACGGGGCGGACGACGTCCACCGATCTTGCCGGTCCCACGGGGGAGGTGGGTGGATGACACGGGCGCGTATGCCCCGGCCGCACGAGGTGGCAGCGGCGCGGCGAGATCCGCGACTGCTGCGGGCAGTACGGGAACGGCGACAAGACGACGCGTGGCGCACCAGAGGCACCTGTCAGAGCGTCGATCCGGAGACATTCTTTCCGGCGCCGAACGAGCCGGCGGATGCTGCCGTAGCGCTGTGCCGTAGTTGCGATGTGCAGGGGTCCTGCCTGGCCTGGGCCCTGGACGTCGGTGACTGCCATGGCGTCTGGGGGGCGACCACGCCTCGCGAGCGGCGGGCGATGCTGGTGGCCTGGCGGGGCGAGGTCGAACCTGACCCGGACGCCGTCGACGACGCCGGCCCGCCGGTGCGGGACCGACTACTCACCCTGGTGCCGCTCAGCTGACCAGTGGCCCGGTCCACCACCGGGCGTCCGGCACGCGGCGCAGAATGGGCCGGTGCCAACCAGCGACCAGATAGACACCCCGCGCGGTCCGGCGGGGATCACCACCGACCTGCCGGCCCGCCCGGCGACCGCGCTGCTCGTGCTCGGTCACGGGGCGGGCGGCAGCGTCGACGCACCCGACCTGCTCGCGGTCCGGGACGCTTCGGTCGCTGCCGGCCTGGTGGTGGTCCGGGTGACCCAGCCCTACCGGGTCGCCGGTCGACGTGCGCCCGCACCCGCGGGTCATCTCGACGAGGCCTGGACGGCGGTGCTCGCCGTGCTGCGGGACCGGCACGTCGACACACCGACGGTGCTGGTCGGAGGCCGTTCCAGCGGTGCCCGGGTGGCCTGTCGGACGGCGCGTGCGGTGGGCGCGGCCGGTGTGGTCGCGTTGGCCTTCCCGCTGCACCCGCCCGGACGGCCGGAGCGTTCGCGCGCCGCCGAACTGGGCACCGGTCTACCGACGCTCGTCGTCAACGGCGACCGGGACCCGTTCGGTACGCCGGAGCCGGCGCAGGGCGTACAGGTGGTGAGCCGTCCGGGGGAGACGCACGACCTGCGGCGCGATCCGGCGGGCACGGCGACTGTGGTGCGGGACTGGCTGCGAGCCCAGGGCTGGGCGGCCGATTGAGCGGCTGTGCCCGGGCGACCGTTTCCGGTGCCGGGCTGCACGGCTGTGCCCGGGCGACCGTTTCCGGTGCCGGGCAAGGGTCGTTGCATCGGATGGTGCCACCGGGCCGGTTCGAGCCGAAGGCGCCAGTCCTCCCAGGCCCTTCCTGGTCCCAGCGCCGGCCGCCGTCGGGGCCGGGACCAGGAACGGGGAGGCCCGGACGGAATGCCCCAGTGGTCATCTCGCGTTACAAACCCCGGACGACTTTTCTGCGAGGGGGGTGACCGGTGCCGACCGAGACACGGAGCCTGAAACGGGACGAGCGGGACGCCCGGCAGCTGAAGCGGCTGCTGGATGGTCCGGAGTGGCCTGCGACGGCGGGACCGGGCGGGGCTGGTGTGGTGAGCACGGGCACACCAGCCGGAAGTGAATCTGCGGGCAGGTCCGTACGCGTATCCTCGGCGGGAAAGCATCCGACGCGAGGGGATGTGCGGTTGACCACCGAGAAGACGGACGAGCGCAGGGCCCGATTCGAGCGGGACGCGATGCCATTCGTCGATCAGCTCTACGCTGCTGGGCTGCGGATGACACGCAACCCGGCGGATGCCGAGGACCTGGTCCAGGAGACGTACCTGAAGGCGTACGCGGCCTTCCACCAGTTCGAGCAGGGCACGAACCTGAAGGCCTGGCTCTACCGGATCCTGACCAACACCTACATCAACTCCTACCGCAAGCGGCAGCGCCAACCGATCCAGGCGCCGACCGAGGAGATCACCGACTGGCAGCTCGCCGAGGCCGAGTCGCACACCTCCAGCGGGTTGCGTTCGGCGGAGACCGAGGCACTGGACCGGCTGCCGGACAGCGACGTCAAGGAGGCCCTCCAGCAGTTGCCGGAGGAGTTCCGCCTGGCCGTCTACCTGACCGATGTCGAGGGCTTCTCGTACAAGGAGGTCGCGGACATCATGGGCACGCCGATCGGCACCGTGATGTCGCGTCTGCACCGGGGCCGTCGTAATCTGCGCAAGCTGCTTGAGCGCTACGCCGGGGAGCGGGGCTTCAGTGCCGCCCGCTCGTCCAAGGGCTCCAGCACCGCCGCTGCCGGCCAGGAGGTGTGACGTGAGCTGTGGGGAGCCGCACGAGACAGACTGCCGCGAGGTGCTCGCGGAGGTCTACCTCTACCTGGATCTGGAGTGCGCCGACGAGCGGCGCTCGCTGATCCGACACCACCTCGACGAGTGCGGGCCCTGCCTGCGCGAGTACGGGCTGGAGCAGGAGGTGCGGGCGCTGGTGGCGCGTTGCTGCGGCAACGAGACCGCGCCGGACGAGCTGCGCGAACGGCTTCGGGTCAAGCTCACCGAGTTGGTGGTCTTCGAGACCAGTGATTCCCGCGAGTTGGCCGACTGAGCGTCAGCACATCTGACGGACCAACACCGGTGGCCCGGGTCGACGTGGACCCGGGCCACCGGTGTGCCCGGCGTCCGCCGGGTCGGGCTGATCGGTGACGGGCCGCCGGCCCGTCGACTCGGTCAGGAGTTGGGACGCTTGCCGTGGTTCGCGGCGCTCTTCTTACGGGCCTTCTTCTTCCGGGACTTCTTCGCCATGCTGACCTCCTCGTGATGGGTCGGATCCGTCCTGCGCACGACCTCGGCGCGGGTGCACCCACCGGCCGTCCGGCGTCGGGTCCGACCCGCTGATGGTAGTGCTGTCGACACCCGCCACCTTCCCCAGGGCGGATGTGGCATCTCGGCTGTGCCGCTGTGCGCTCACCGCCGTCCGGCGCATGATTGGATACGACGGCAGACACATCGCGAAGAGGGAGGGCCCGGACATGGCCGAGGAGATCCGCGCCGAGATGGTGGCGAACGTCTGGAAGGTCGTCGCCACGGCTGGTGACACGGTGGCCGAGGGCGACACCCTGGTGATCCTCGAGTCGATGAAGATGGAGATTCCGGTCATCGCCGAGTCCGAGGGTGTGATCCAGCAGCTTGCCGTGCACGAGGGCGACGTCGTGCAGGACGGCGACCTGATCGCGGTGATTGCTTGACCGGGCTGCGGGTCCGTCCTGCCGAGCAGGCCGACTTCCCGGCGGTGGCCCGGCTGACAGTGGCCGCGTACGAGGCGGACGGTCAGCTCAAGGGCGAGCACGGGTACGGCGCGGTGCTGGCCGACGTGTCGACCCGGGCCGCCAGTGGCGAGGTGCTGGTCGCTGTGGACGAGGCGACCGACGCGGTGCTCGGCTCGGTGACCTTCGTGTTGCCGGGCACCCGTTTCGCCGAGCTGTCCGGGCCGGGTGAGGCGGAGTTCCGGATGCTCGCGGTCGACCCGGGTGCCCAGGGGCGGGGCGTGGGTGCCGCGCTGGCGCAGGCGTGCGTCGCCCGCGCGACCGAGTTGGGTTGCGTGGCGGTGGTGATCTGTGTCCGGGCCGGGATGGCCCTTTCGGCCCACCGGCTCTATTCACGGCTCGGGTTCGTCCGCGCGCCGGAGA
>NZ_JBSFBM010000061.1:0-24389 GCF_053592955.1 Micromonospora sp. NPDC002411
GCCGCCAGCCGGGGCGGGGTCGGCGGCGGGGCGTCCTGGCCGGTCGGCGCGAGGTCGGGCACCGTCGGCAGCGCGGCGAACTGGCCCAGGGTCAGCGGCACCGGCGCGCCCTGCCCGGTACGGGCCAGCAGCAAGCCGGCCTGCAACTCGGTGATGCCGGCCAGCCCGGCGTCGAGGGCCACCGCGTACTGCCGGCCGCCACCGGAGTTGCTCACCAGGTAGACAGTGCCGATGGCGGTGCCCGGCACCCGGGTGGCGGGCCGGCCCAGGTCCGGCAGGTCGAGCGGGGCGAGGTCGGTGCCGGCCGGCAGCGAGTTGAGCAGGGCGGGCGCCACCGGCACGGCCTGCGCCCGGGTGGTGGCGAGCGCCGCCAGGACCCTGCTGGCATCGCGGACCAGGTAGCGCCGCTGGTGCCAGACCAGGTGCAGACCGCCGTCGGGGTGGCGCAGCAGCAGTGCCTCGTCCCCCAACTGTCGGCCGCCGTCGGGCTCGGTGCCGATCAGCAGCACGGAGCGGGGCGCCTCGCCGGCCGGGACGGTCGAGCAGACCGTCCACGCCGCGGTGGCCAGCCGGCCGGGGGCGGGCAGTGAGTCGGGTGCGTCGGCGATGCCCAGCGGCAGACCACGCGGCACGCCGTCGATGGTGCGTCGGGAGACGAGGACGGTCTTCGACCGGTCCGCGCCGACGATGAGCAGCGCGGAGGCGTAGTTGAGCACCGGGTGCAGCTTCTGCTCGCGGTAGACGAACCGGGCGCCGGACTCCTTCTCCACGATCACCGCGCCCGGGTCGCGCCAGCCCTTGCCGCCGCCGGCGAACAGGCCGTAGAGCGCGAAACCGCCCAGCAGGATCGCCGCGACCAGGACGCTGGCCAGACCGGCGCCGGCCAGCCGCCGAAACGGTGACTGCGCGGGGTCGGTCTCCCGCATGACCAGGGCGGCGACCGCCCGTTGGACGCTGAACTGGTAGGAGTGCAGCTGGTCCTGCCGCGACGGCATGAGGTCCCTTCCGGTGGATCGGCCGGGCACAGGATATGCGTTGCGTCGATGTCCTGCGGACCCTGCGTGGCCGCCCGTCGCAGGGCAACCGGTACCATCCGTGGACGAATCCGGCGGCGAGAGGGCACCCGTGGGCGCGCGTTTCGAGGAGCTGGCCTGGCGGGAGACCCCGATCGGCGCGATCAGCCTGCGCCGACGCCGGGACCCGGCACTGCAGGTCGAGGTGTACGAGGTCAAGCTCGACGACGAATACCTGATGTCCAGCCTCTTCCCCGTCGCGGAGATCGAGCTGGCCCGGTTGGGTCTCGCCGAGGTGGCCGGTGAGTCGGTCGACGTGGTGGTCGGCGGTCTCGGCCTGGGATACACCGCCTGCGCGGCGCTGGGTGACCCCCGGGTGCGGTCGCTGCTGGTGGTGGAGGCGATCGAGGACGTGATCGACTGGCACCGGCGAGGGCTGCTGCCGTTCGCGGCGGGGCTCGCCGAGGACCCGCGGACCCGGTTCGTGCAGGCCGACTTCTTCGCGGCGGTCGCCGGTGACGTCGGCTTCGACACCGAGGTGCCCGGGCGGCGGTTCGACGCGGTCCTGCTCGACGTCGACCACTCCCCGCGCAACGTCCTGCACCCCAGCCACGCCGCGTTCTACCCGCCGGCCGGCCTGCGCCGCCTGGCCGCACTGCTGCGCCCGGAGGGGGTCTTCGCGCTCTGGTCGGACGACCCGCCGGACGCCGAGTTCACCGACGCGCTCAGCGAGGTGTTCGCGAGCGTACGGGCGCACGTCGTGCCGTTCGCCAACCCGCTGACCGGCGGGGAGTCGGCCAACACCGTCTACGTGGCGCGTACCGGCCCCTGACCTCCTCAGTACGGCGGGGCCGGAACCCGAGTCGATCAATCGGCATGGTGTCGGCCAGACGGGGAACGTTGGGGCGGGCCGGCCGCACCAGGCGCGGCCGGTTTCGGGAGGTCGAGATGCGTGCGCTGCTCTGGGTCGTCGGCGTTGTCGCCGGTGTGCTGATCCTGCTCGGGTTGATCCTCGAGGCGGTCCGCTGGCTGATCATCATCGGTGTGATCGCGCTGGTGATCGTGATCGTCTGGGGCGTCGTGAAGGGGCGGCAGGCGGTGCAGCACCAGGGCCGACGACGCTGACCGGTCAGAACCAGTCGGGCCGCATGTCCAGCGTGGTGCGGTCCCGGCTGTCCAGCAGGTCGAACTGCGGCCCGGTACGGGGCAGCTCGACCGCGAAGAAGTAGCGGGCGGCCTGTCGCTTGCCGGCGTGGAACGCGTCGCCGGTGCCCTCCGGCGGCAGGGCCAGCACCTGCTCCAGCCACATCCACGCGATCACCACGTGCCCGACGGCCTCCAGGTAGGCGCTGGCGTTGGCCAGCGCGAGCACCGGGTCACCGTCGGCCCACAGCCGAGCGGTGACCGAGGTGACCCGGTCCACCGTCTCGGCCAGCCGATCAGCCAGATCGGCCGCCTCGCCACCGGCCTTGCGGGCGCGCTCGATGGTGTCCTCGATCGTCGTGGTCAACAGCGTGAGACCGGCGCCGCCCTGCATGGTCATCTTGCGCCCCAGCAGATCCAGCGCCTGGATGCCGTGCGTGCCCTCGTGGATCGGGTTGAGCCGGTTGTCCCGGTAGTGCTGCTCCACGTCGTGGTCCCGGGTGTAGCCGGCGCCTCCGAGCACCTGGATCGCCAGGTCGTTGGCGGTCAGGCACCATTGCGACGGCCAGCTCTTGGTGATCGGGGTGAGCACGTCCAGCAGCAGGTGGGCACGCTCGCGGTCCGCCTCGGCGGGTGCGGTCCTCTGCTCGTCGAGCAGCCGCGCGCAGTACAGCACCAGTGCCAGCGCCCCCTCCACGTAGCTCTTCTGTGCCAGCAGCATGCGGCGTACGTCGGGGTGGTCGATGATCGGCACCTGCGGCGTGGCCGGGTCCTTCGCGCCGACCGGCCGGCCCTGCGGCCGCTCCCGGGCGTACGCCAGGCTCTTGAGATAGCCGGTGTAACCGAGCGCGGTGGCGCCCGCCCCGACCCCGATCCGGGCCTCGTTCATCATGTGGAACATCTGCGCCAGGCCCTGGTGCGGCGCCCCGACGAGCTGACCGACCGCGCCGGGCCGGCCGCCCGGGGTGTGCCCACCGTCGCCGAAGCTGAGCAGGGTGTTCGTGGTGCCCCGGAAACCCATCTTGTGGTTGAGACCGGCCAACACCACGTCGTTGCGCTCCCCGAGCGACCCGTCCGCGCCGACCAGCACCTTGGGCACGATGAACAGCGAGATGCCCTTCACCCCGGGCGGCGCGCCGGGGATCCGCGCCAGGACCAGGTGCACGATGTTCTCGGCCAGCTCGTGGTCACCCCCGGAGATCCACATCTTGGTGCCGAAGAGCCGGTACGACCCGTCGGACTGGGGTTCGGCGCGGGTGGTGATGTCGGCCAACGAGCTGCCCGCGTGCGGCTCGGACAGGCACATGGTGCCGAAGAACCGGCCGTCCAGCATCGGCCGGACGTAGGTGTCCACCTGCTCGGCGCTCCCGTGCGCCAGCAGCAGGTTGGCGTTGCCCAGGGTCAGGAACGGGTACGCCGAGGTGGCCACGTTGGCCGCCTGGAACCAGGCGAAGCAGGCAGCCGCGACCGCGTGCGGCAGTTGCAGGCCGCCGACCGAGGAGTCCAGCCCGGCGGTGAGCAGGCCTGTCTCGGCGAAACTGTCCAGCGCGGCGCGAACCTGCGGGATCAGCCGCACCCGCTGCCCGTCGAACGTGGGCTCGGCGAGGTCGGCGGCCCGGTTGTGCGGGGCGAACTGTTCGGTGGCCACCCGTTCGGCAAGGTCCAGTGCGTCGTCGAACGTCTCCCGGGAGTGCTCCGCGTAGCGGGGACGCTCGACCAGCTGTGACACCCGCAGCCAGTCGTGCAGCAGGAAGTCGAGGTCGCGGCGGGAGAGCAGGGTGGACGGCACGGAACTCCTCAGCGGGCACGGGGTGGGACTGCCGGGACGACGGCCCACTGTCGCCCCGGCCCATCCTGACGGATCGTGGGAGCGGGCACCACCGGCGCGGGCGGCGTCGGGCGAGCGGAATCTGTCACACCGGGCGGCTAGGGTCGCTGCCCGTGACCGAACCCGGAGATGTCCCGCCCGAGGTCCTCGACCGGCTGCGCCCGATCTGTCTCGGCCTGCCGGAGACGTACGAGGAGCCTGCCTGGGTGGGCATCCGCTGGCGGATCCGCAAGCGCACCGTCGCCCACGTGTTCACCGTCGATCCCGCCCGGCAGGTGGTGCACGCGCGGGCCGCCGAGCTCGACCGGCCCGCCTGCCTGCTGACCTTCCGCTCACCGCTCGACGAGATCGCCGGGCTGCTGAGCGGCGGGCACCCCTTCTACAAGCCGGACTGGAGTCCGACGGTGATGGGCATGGTCCTGGACGGGGGCGCCGACTGGGTCGAGATCGCGGAGTTGCTCTCCGAGAGCTACTGCATGCTCGCCCCGAAACGGCTCGCCGCCCTGGTCGGCCCGCCGGCCCCGCACCACTGAGCGGACGGCGTCCGGCGAGCAGGCGGTTTCGCCCGGCATGCTCCGGGGATACCGCGCTGGGTGGCCGAGGTCAGTCGGGCTCCCCGCCGGAGTGCCGACGACGCCGCAGGGCGGGTGAGGAGCGGGTCGATGTCCACCCTGCCCACCCGAGAGGACCCCCGGCTGACCCCGATCCTCAGCGAGGGCCGGGTGTGCACGGGGGTGACGTCAGTGCGTGGGCGGGTCTTCCTGAGCTACCCGTCGGCGGACGGGCCCGGCGTCCAGGTGGTCGAGGCCCTCCCGGACGGCCGCCGCAACCCGTACCCGGACGCCGCGTGGAACCGGACGAACCAGCCACCGGACGGCGCGTTCGTGCACGTCAACGGGTTGCGTGGCGGCCCGGACGGTCGGCTGTGGATCGTCGACTCGGGCACGCCGCAGATCGGCGGGAAGCAGGTGCCGGGAGGTGCCCGGCTGATCGCGGTCGACCCGCACGACGACCGGGTGGAACGCGTCTACCACCTCGGCGAGGCGCTGCACCCCACCAGCTACGTCGACGATGTCCGTTTCAACGGGGCGATCGCGTACCTCAGCGACGCGGGGATGCCCGGCCTTGTCGTGCTCGACCTCGAATCGGGTCGGCTTCGGCGCGTACTGGACGGACACCCGAGCACCGTGGGCGGTCCGGTGGTCGCCGACGGGCGGGTGCTGCGCGATCCGGACGGCGCCGAGGTGCGCCTGCACGTCGACCAGCTTGAGGTGTCGCCCGACGGTCGCTGGCTCTACTACCAACCGGCCTCCGGTGGGATGTCCCGGATCGGCACCCGCTGGGTGGACGACCCGACGGTGTCGGCCGACGAGGTGGCCCGGCGGGTCGAACGGTGGTGCGACACTCCCAGCACCGGCGGCACGGCGATCGACAACACCGGAACCATCTACCTCAGCGACGTGGACCGCAGGCGCATCCTCACCGTCGCTCCGGACGGCAGCGTGCGTACCCTCGTCGCCGACCCCCGGCTGGTCTGGGTGGACGCGATGTGGCTCGACGCCGAGGCCCGGCTCTGGATGCCGGCGGCCCAGTTGCACCTGACCGCCGGGCTCAACGGCGGGCGGTCGGCGGTTGACTACCCGGTGCACATCTACCGGATGGCGGTCGCGGCCAGGCCGCCCGTTCTGGATCACTCCAGCTGACGGGCGTCGATATGCTGCCTCGCATGCATCGAAGTCGCGTCTACGCCCTGCTGATCGACGCCCCCGCGGCGCAGGCCACCCGGGCTGCGGAGTTCTGGTCCGCCGCGCTCGGCGTCAGCACCCGGACCCATCCGGCGGAGCCGCAGTTCGTCGGCCTCCACGAGGCGCTGCCGGGGCTGGTCGCCGCGGTCCAGGCAGTCGACGACGAGCCCCGCTTCCACCTCGACATCGAGACCGATGACGTGCCGGCCGAGACCGCGCGGTTGATCGGCCTGGGTGCCACCGAGGTGTCCCGGTGGCTCGAGTGTCGGATCCTGCGGGCGCCCGGCGGTCACCTGCTCTGCGTGTTGCCGGTGGAGAGTCCGCCGGAGCTCTTCGCCGCCGAGGCCCGCACCTGGTCCTGACACGCCAGGGCTGTCGGAGGGTGCCGCTAGGGTCCCGCCCATGGCTGAATTCGTGTTGGTGGCGGGGGCGTGGCTGGGGGCTTCGGCATGGGACGACGTGGTCGCGCCACTCCGGGCGGCCGGCCACGGCGCCCACGCGTTGACCCTCTCCGGTCTCGGTGACAAGCGGGGCATGCCCGCTGGGCAGCAGACCCACGTGCAGGACATCGTCGACGAGGTCGAGCGTCGCGACCTGCGCGACGTGGTGCTGGTCGGGCACAGCTACTCCGGCATTCCGGTGGGTCAGGCCGCCCAGCGCATCGGTGACCGGTTGACCACTGTGGTCTTCGTCGACGCGGAAGTGCCGGTCGACGGCGGGTCGTTTGCGTCCGGTTGGTGGCAGGGCCAGGAGGCGTTCGAAGCGCAGCTCACCGAGAACGGGGGTTACTGGCCGCCGATCGGCGCGGCCGACCTCGCCGGTCAGGGGCTCGCCGACGAGCAGGTCGCCCGGTTGATCGAGGGCTCCGTGCCGCACCCGGGGGCCACGCTGACCGAGCCGGCCGTGCTGACCCGCCCGTTGGGTGAGCTTCCGGCAACGTACATCAAGTGCCTGCTCGACGGGCCTGAGCCCAACGACACCGTGGCCACGCTGCTGGCCAGCGACAACTGGCGACTGGTCACCATGGACACCGGCCACTGGCCGATGTTCTCGCAGCCCACCGAGCTGGCCCGGATCCTGGCGGCGCAAGCCGACTGACTGCGCCGGGCGCGTGAGCGTCGGCGCGGGCACCCAGGCCGCCGACGGCGCGGTGCCGGTCTGACGGGTGGGATACCGCTGGCTCCGAGGTATCCCACCCTCGGGGTGTGCCGGGTCAAGCAGTCTGGTCGTCCAGGGTTCTGATGTGGCGCACCGGCGACGCGACCAGCCAGAGCACGGCGAGCATGCCACCCAGCCCGGCGATGGCCAAAGTGGGTCGCAGCCCGATGGTGGTGCCCAGCGCGCCACCGACCAACGCGCCGATCGGTCGGATGCCGTAGTTGACGGCGCTGTACGCCCCGGCACGGCGTCCTAGCGCCTCCTCGGGTGTCACGGCGGTGAGCAGGGCGTTCAGGTTGACGTCCATCAGCATCACACCGATGCTGGAGACCAGCTCGATGGCCGCCAGCATGGCCACCTTCGTCCAGGTGGGGCCCGTCACCAGTGCGGTCAGTGCCAGCGGTGCGGGAAAGAGCACCGCGCCGATCATGGCGGTACGCCCCAACCCGATGGAGCGGGAGATCCGTGGGGCGAGCCCCGCGCCGGCGAGGCCTCCGAGCGCGCCGAACCCGAGGGCGACGCCGATCGCGCCGGCCGACAGGTCGAGGTCGCGGCTGGCGTAGAGCACCAGCAGCGCGGTGGCGATGAAGGTGAAGAAGTTGACGGTACTGGTGCAGCCGAGGGCCGCCCGCAGCACCGGGTGCCGCAGCACCAGCACGAGCCCTTCGCGGACCAGACCGAGAGTGGACGTTTGGCGCGGCGGCGGAGGCGACTCCGTCACCGGGATGCGGCGCAGCAGCAACGCCGAGCCGAGGAACGACACCGCGTCGACGAGGATCGCGACCGGCGCGCTGAGCGCCTGGACCAGCCCACCGCCGACGGCAGGGCCAGCGATGAAGGACAGCGATCGGCTCATGCTCAGCTTGCTGTTCGCGTCCACGTACGCCGATCGGGGCACCAGGGCGACGAAGAAGGCCTGACGCGCCATGGCGAACAGCACCGCGCCGAAGCCGGTGAGCAGTGCCACCAGGTAGAGCTGGGCAAGGGTGATCGCGTCGAACAGGTACGCCACCGGCAGGCTGAGCAGCACCGCCGCGCGGACCAGGTCCGCGATGATCAGAAGCCGGCGTTTGTGGGTGCGCTGGTCCACCCAGGCGCCGAGGAACAGGCCCAGCAGGTTGGGCAGCCAGATCAGCGCGGTGAGGACGCTGACCTGCACGGGCGTCGCGGTGAGCAGGGAGACGGCGATCAGCGGCAGCGCCAGTTCGCTGACCCGATCGCCGAACTGGGAGATCGTCTCGCCGGCCCAGAAGGTGCGGAACCGTCGGTCGCGGTGCAGAGGCGGCGAGGGGTCGGTGACAGCGGCGGTGGTGGCGGTCATGACTCGGCCTGGTCGTCGCCGGACTCGGGCAGGAGGTAACGCAGCATCCGGACGATTCGCGCGCCGTCCGGGGCCGACTCCTCCTTGCGCCGCACGTACGGAGCGAGCAGCTCCTCGATCGACTCCTCCAACTGCCGCAGCTCGTCGGCGGTGGCCACGAATCGGGTGTCGGCGACACCGGCCAGCCCGCGCCACTCGGCGTCGAGTCGGGGTTCGTCGTTCAGCAGCCACTGCTGGGGCACCTCGGCCCGCCGGGCGAACATCTCGCCGCGCAGTTGCCGGCCGGCGGCCTGCCCCTCGGCGTCGTCGGGCAGGACGAAGCGGAAACCACGGGCCGCCGCCTGCCACCAGCGTTCCCGCTTGCTGGCGGCACCGTCCCAGTCGGTGACCAGGCCGAACGTCGCGAGGTGCCGCAGGTGCCAGCTGACCACCGACGGTGTGGCGCCGACGTGCGGCGAGAGCCCGGTCGCGGTGGCCGGGCCCTCCCGCTGGAGGTGTTCGAGGATGGCCAGCCGGACGGGGTGGGCCAACGCCCGCAGCGCCTGCGGCTCGTTGATCTCGAAGTCCCCGTACGGATTCTTGAGAGACATGTTTCGAAAGTACTCTCTCAGGTTTACCCCGGCAACCCCTCCGTGCGCGACCGACCACGACGATCAGGCGACGCCCAGCCGGGCCAACGGCTCGACCAGCTCACGCTCCTCGTAGCTGAGGTGCGACAGCAGGGCGTCGGTCAGGAGGTCCACCGCCGCCCGCAGGTCGGCGAGCCCGTCCGGCGACCCGACGTACGCCACCAGGGCCCGGTCGACACCCTCCAACACGTCGTGGATGACGTGGTGCTCCTGCTCCAGCCGGTCCACGACCGGACCGAGCCGCGGGTCACGCGCCCGCAGCCGAGGGAAGAACGACTGGTCCTCGATCGTGTGGTGGGTGGTGACGATGCGGCAGTACGACTCGCAGTAGACGCCGAGCGTCCACCGGTTCTGCCGCATGGTCATCGTGTTGATGTGCGACCGTGCCGCGCCGGCATCGATCTCACCGGCCGCGACCTGTTCGATCAGGTCGTGGATCTGGGCCAGCTCGGCACGCAGCCCATCGTGGATCTGCACCAGATGCGCACCGGTGGCCTGCTCCTGCGGCGTGTAGGTGCGATCCGGGTCGGGCGCCGGCCCGGTCGGTCGGGTCGACTCGTCCCAGACCTGCTGGTCGCTACGCCGTACGCCATCGTCGGGGGTCGGCACCACGGCGAACGCGCCGCCGGTCACTGTCGCGCGGCTCGGCCGCACCGCGGGCGCAACCGGCTCCGCTGCCGCTCCCCGACCGCCCGCCGCCGCGCCGCGGTCGCCCTCCGCCGTGCTCTGGGCGCGTTCGGCCGTGCCAGGGTCGCGTTCGGCCGTGCCCTGGGGGCGCTCGGCCACACCACGGTCACGTTCGGCCGCGACCAACTCGCGGACGGCGGGGGCGACCTCACCCGCGAAGCGGCGCAGGTCGTCGGGGTCGTCGCCGGCGAGGATGAAGGCGCTCACGCCCTCACCCAGGGCCAACTCGGCCAACTCCTGCACCCACTGCTCGGCGGGCCCGTTCAACGGGCCACGACCGACGGCCGAGAACTGGCCGGCGACGTTGAGTAGCCGGCGCACGTCCCGGGGGGACCGGCCGGCCTCCTGCGCGGCGTCGTCGATGATCGCGTTGCCCTTGGTGAGGTCACCCGGCTGGAGGTAGCCCAGCGTGGGCAACCAACCATCGGCCCGTCGTCCGGTGAGCTGCAGCATCCGGGGCTTGTACGCGCCCAGCCAGACCGGCACCGGGTGCGCCGGAGCCGGACCGCGCTTGGCGCCCACCACCCGGTAGAACTCGCCGTCGACACGAACACCACCGCGGGTCTCGGTGTCCCACATCTGCCGGATGATCTCGATGGCTTCCTCCAGTGCGCGTACGCCCTGGCCGGGGGTCAGCCGTCGGCCGCCCATCGCCTCGATGGCGTCCCAGAACGCTCCCGCGCCGAGGCCGAGGGTGATCCGGCCGTCGCTGAGCAGGTCCAGGCTGGCCACGCTGCGGGCGAGCACCGCCGGTGGGCGCAGCGGCAGGTTCGTCACGTTCGCCGCCAGGTGCACCCGGTTGGTGCGGGCCGCCACGAAGCTGAGCAACGTCCAGGTGTCGAGGAACGCCGGCTGGTACGGGTGGTCCTGGAAGGTGACGAGGTCCAGACCGACCTGCTCGGTCAGGACGGCGAGGCCGACCGTGCGGTCCGGATCGCCGGCGCCAGGGGTGACGAAGGATCCGAAGACCAGGTCATGGCCGTAGTCGCTCATCTGCGAGCCTCCCGATTCACAGGACGCGTCGGACGATGCGCCACGACCTAAACCTTATGCCAGTCAGAACATCTTCTGCCAACAAGGTCTGCGTCACTGCGCTACTGTCGAGGCATGACGGGTGCCACCCACCGGCCGGACCGGCCCGATCCTCTCGACGACGACCTGGGCTGGATGCTCGGGATCGTCTTCCGTGGCTACGTCCGGGCAGCCGACCACGCGCTCACCGACTTCCCCGGCGGCCCACGCGGCTACCAGGTGCTCACCGCCGCGATCAACGGGCCAGCCCGCAACCAAGGGGCGATCGCCGAGGAACTCGGCCTCGACCGCACCGTCCTGACGTACCTCATCGACGACCTGGAGCGGCCCGGGTTCGTCGCGCGTCGGGCGGACCCGGCAGACCGACGCAACCGGTTGATCGACGTCACCGACGCCGGCCGCGCGGCCTGGGAGAAGCGGCGCTCCGCGCTACGGCAGGTCGAGTCGCACCTGCTGGGTGCGCTCACGCCGGCCGACGCGGCGACGCTGCGGGCCCTGCTTCAACGGGTCGCCTGCTCGGCCCAGGCGGCGGACCCGCTGCGTGATCTCTGCGAGGTGGTGACGCAGGTGCATCCTGGCCCGGCCGTGCCGACGGACCGGCCGGACGCCCGAGCACGCCGCCGCGGCTGACTCCCGCCACAGCGGGTGGGCGCCGCTCGACAGTCCTCCGTCGAGCGGCACCGACCGCACCCGCGTTACCGCTACCGCGCTGGTCAGCGCACGTGCACGAACACCGGGTTCGAGTAGAACCACAGGTCGTCCCACGGGCTTTCCAGCCCGTCGGCGAGCGGCTCGGCCTCGTCCGTGCTGGTGCCGCGAACCCGCGCGTAGGTGTCGGCCTCGACGTTGCGCAGGGTGTGTCGGATGACGTAGCTGTCGCCGTGCCGACGCCAGTCCCGCGGGCCGAACCGGGCCGCCACAGTGGTGGTGGGGTTGGTGTCGGCGTCCAGGCTGGCGCTCGGGCCGGTGATCTGGCCGACGATCAGGTCGACCCGGCGGACCTCGGGGCGGTCCCCGTTCGCGTTCACACCGCCCAGCGGACGGAACGTGATCTCGATCTCGACGTCGGTACGGCTCCGACGGCTGACCGTGATGGTCTGACCCACCTCGGCGGTCTTGCCCTGTGACGTGGCGGTGACGTCGAGGCTGCGGATCAGGTCACCGGTGGTGACCCAGATCCGGCCGTTACGCAGACCGTCCATGATGTCGCCGTAGTCCTGACGGGCGTGCACGTACGTCTTGCTGTACTCGCCCGGCCAGAAGTCGGAGCCACCGCGGGTCCAGTGCACGTGCGAGTCCGACGTCGCGGTGATCCACCAGCGCCGGCCCTCGCCGAGCAGCGAGTCCCACAGCCCGCCGACCCGCGCGGTCATCTGGTCGAAGCCGCCGTAGGTCGGGTGGTTGCCGTACCCGCCGCGCTTGCCGCCGTTGAGCGGGCCGGCCTGGTGGCCGGGCGCGCCCTCGAAGCCGATGTAGACGTCCGGCGCGGCGTTGTTGCCGTTGCGGAACTCGCGCGGGGTGTCCTGGCCGTAGACGCCGAGGCCGGGCGCCGAACGGGACGCGTGGTGGGCGATCACCAGTGGCTTGTGCGGCATGCCCCGGGCCACCTTGAGGAACTCCACCATCTTCGCCTCGGTGTCCCGGGCCGGGTCGGTGGGGAACGCGTCGTACTTGGCGAACCGGCTCTCCAGCTCGAAGAGCTGCTTCGCCTCGTCGTCGTGACGCGGGATCATCAGCGTGTGGTGGTCCAGCGACGGCGCGTCGAACTCCATCCCCCAGAACTGGAGCACCTCGGGGACCAGCTTGCGCGACCGCAGCAGGTCCGGGTACGCCTGCTCGATGTTCACCTTCGAGTGGGTCGGTCCACCGTGGTCGGTGCACATCGCCCAGGTCAGGCCGAAGTTCTTCGCCATGATGGCGTTGGTGACGATCGGGTAGACCGCGTCCGCGCCCTTGTGGAAGACGATCGGTGATTTCGTGGTGTCGAACTCGCCGCTGTACTCGGAGTGGATGTGGTGATCGCCGGCCCGCCACGCCCGGTTCTTCGAGTTGCCCCGGTCGTCCTTGTCGTCGTCGCCCGGCCTGCGGTCCTCGTCGGCCCACGCCGCGCTGGCACCGACCAGAGGGCTGGCCGCAGCCAGCGTCGCCCCGACGCCCGCGTACTTGACCAGCTTGCGCCGTGACAACTGCGCCTGCTCGGTCTCTTCGGCTTGCTTGTCTCTCACGTGAGAGCCTCTCCTCGATCAAGCGATTGCTCTTTCGATCAAGGAGCCTTGAAGAGCGCGGTGAACGCCCGCCGTACGGAATGCGTGTCCACGATGAACACCCTGCCCAGTCAGGGTGCCAGCCGTCAGATCCGGGCGCGGGGCAGCCAGCCCAGGAACCGGTGCCGCACCCGGGGCAGGGGCAGCATGGGCAGGTCCTGGGCTGCGGCGACGAGGCAGGAGCCGAGGTAGACCGCGAGGGCGGCGCGAGCTCCACCGAACTCGGCGAGCAGCTGGCTCTGCTTCGTGGCGCAGGGCCACTCCCGACCACATCCGGTGCAGGTCCAGCTCGGCGGGCTGGGAAGGTGCTCCGGCAGTTTCACCCGGCGGTACCGGCCGACGACGCTGTTGTCCGAACGCACGTCGCGTCGCCGCGTCGCGGGGCCCGCGTTGCGGTGCGTCGGGCGGGCACCGGGAAGGTAGCGCCCGACGGTGCCGAGGAGCACTCCGACGCGGATGAGCGCGTCCGGCCCGACGTGCTGGGCCAGCAACGCGGTCATCAGATAGTGCCCCAGCAGGTCGAAGGCGTCGCGGTGGAGACGCAGTTCGCGGCACAGGTCGACGAAGTCCGGCGTGGTCAGGGGCACCCGGTCGTCGAGCGCGCGGCGCAGCACCTCGCGCAGAGCACCGCCGAGTCGCTGCACCGCGTCGCCCTCGCCCAGTCCCAGGCTGTCCTCGTCGGCCACCCGGGCCAGCGCTTCGGCCACTGCCAACCGAACGACGCGTTCAGGGTCAGTACTGTCCAACGCTCATCCCTCCGTGGGCCGATCCACGGGCGGTGGCCCATTCGTCAGGCGACCGCCCGGGGTGATCGTGAATAACATTTCGTTGTCGGCCGCACGGGCGGCTAGGACAGCAGGCGTAGAACGACGTCAGGCGTTAGTCAAAAAGCGAAGTCGGCCTGCCGACACGCGTCAACGATTCGCGGGACGGCGCAGCTGCCGTTGTCGTATGGTGATATTCCCATCGACAGATATTGCGCCCCCAAGCCGCCCTACGGTCAGGCCACTTCCGACGCCACGACCGGTCGCTGCCGTCCCGCTCGCGACGTTTCATCCACCGCACCGCCGGCCATGACGTGCCGGGTCACCGCCGAACACCCCGGCACGTCCCGATCCCGCCGCCGGCACCGTTTCGTCCACCGGCGGCACCCGCACCGGACGGAGGCAGCAGCGGATGACGTCAACACCAGTGCAGACACACCAGTTCGACAGCCACGACCCGGTGGCCATCCACCAGTTCCTGTCCAGGACGTACGACCCGAAACTGCGTGTCCAGAGCAGGAACGGATACCAACTCAGTCATCACCGCGTCGACGCCGGACCGTTCGCCATCGCGACCACCGGCCAGAACGGGCATCTCGACATCGACGCCAGCAGCCTCCGCGGTCTGGTCGTCGGCCGCACCCGAACCGCCCGCGTCGATCGCGCCTGCCACGGATCGGCCGACCGTTTCGGGCCTGGCGACGTCTTCCTCGTCACCAGGCCGGAGGAGCCGTGCCGCGTCCAGTGGCATCCCGGTGAGGTGGAACTCTGCGTGCTGGACCTGTCTGTCCTGGCGCAGGTGGCCACCACCGCGCCGACCCGGCGGCCCGGTCCGATCCGATTCACCGACCTGGGCCCCGCCAGCGCGGCACTGGCCCGCCAGTGGCGCAACACCACCAGCTTCGTCAGTGGCGTGGTGCTGAACAGCCCGGCCGCCGGGGCGCAACCACTGGTGATCGGCAACGCCGCGCGCATGCTCGCCGCGGCGGCGCTCACCGTCTTCCCCAACACCGCCCTCACCGAACCGACCATCGGTGACCGGCACGACGCCAGCACCACCACGCTGCGGCGGGCCATCACATTCCTGGAGGAGCACGCCGACCAGGACATCAGCGCCGCCGACATCGCCGCCGCGGCCCGGGTCTCCCTGCGGGCGGTGCAACTCGCCTTCCGCCGCCACCTCGGCACCACGCCGACGGCGTACCTGCGGCGAATCCGCCTCGACCGGGCGCACCACGACCTGGTGCGGGCCGATCCCCACCAGGAGACCGTCTCGGCGATCGCCAGTCGGTGGGGCTTCGCCAGCCACAGCAGGTTCACGGCCCGCTACCACGCGAGCTACGGCGTACCGCCGCGCGAGACGCTGCACGCCTGAAGGCTGGACCTTGTGAGCCGACCAGAGCCGGACGACAATCGTCGATGTGAGGGTCCCCCCGCAGGTCGCGGTGTCGCTGGTGACACTGATGGCCCTCGCCGGCTGCGGCACCTCGTCGAACCCGACCGTCGACCCGCCGACCGGTGCGCCGACGGCACCTACCGGCGCAGCCCCGTCCGCGGCCGTCCGCTCCCCCGCCGCCTTCGACAAGGCGCTGCACGACGAGTTGGTCGCGATGCTGGACCGTGACCAGGCCGACCGCGGGGGCACGCCACAGACCGAGTCCGACCAGGCCCGCACCGCACGGTTGAAGGACATCATCAGCACCCACGGCTGGCCGACCTTCGCGCAGGTCGGCGAGGACGGCGCCAACGCCGCGTGGGCCATCGCCCAACACTCCGACCTGGACCCGGCCTTCCAACAGGAGGCCCTGGGCCTGCTGCGCACGGCGGTCGCCAGCCGCCAGGCGTCGCCGGGCAACCTGGCCTATCTCGAGGACCGGGTCGCGGTGGGCAAGGGCGAGCCCCAGGTGTACGGCACACAGGTCCAGTGCGGTCCGGACGGCCCCTCACCGACGACTCCGATCGCGGACGAGCCGGGTGTCGAACGGCGTCGGGCCGAGGCGGGTCTGCCCACCCTGGCCAGCTACCTGGCCGAGATGACCACGATCTGCGCGCAGGACAACCAGGGCACGCCCTAGCTCCGGTCGCGCTCGCGGGTGTCGCGGGCGGCCTGCACCTCGGGCACCGAGGCCTCCAGCAGGTCGGCGAGGCCGCGTAGCTGTTCGGCGACCCGAGCGCCGAGGGGCGTCAGCGAGTATTCGACGCGGGGCGGGATCGCGGTAAGCACCTCGCGGGTCAGCATTCCGTCCCGTTCGAGGGTCTGCAGGGTCTGGGAGAGCATCCGCTCGCTGACCCCGTCGATCCGGCGGCGTAGGGCGTTGAACCGGTAGCGACCCTCGCCGAGCGCCAACAGCGCCAGCGAGGCCCACTTCGAGGTCACGTCCTCGAAGGCCGCCCGGGAGGTGCACCCCCGGGCGAAGACATCGCTGACGAATTCCTGGGTAGGCCCCGCCGGGTCCTGGGCGGGCATGTCGCTCACCTCACCAGCCTACCTTACGGTTACTCAGCGATAGTGCCGTAGATTCGTAAGTGCATGCAGAATTGACACCACTCATCGGAGGTTCCCATGCCCACCTACGCCGTGACCGGGGCCACCGGCCGCCTGGGCCGCCTGGTGATCGGGCAGTTGCTCGACAGCGGCGTACCGGCCGCCGAGATCGCCGCCGTCGTCCGCAGCCCGGAGAAGGCCGCCGACCTGACCGCGCGCGGGGTCGAGATCCGCAAGGCGAACTACGACGACCCGTCGACCCTGCCCGGTGCCGTGGCCGGCGTACGCCGTCTGCTGCTCATCTCCGGCGACACTCCCGGCCAGCGCGTCCCGCAGCACACCGCGGTCATCGACGCCGCCAAGCTCGCCGGGGTCGAACGGCTGGTCTACACCAGCATCCTGAAGGCGGACACCACCACAAACCCCCTCGCCCTCGAGCACAAGGCCACCGAGGAGGTCCTCGCCGCATCCGGCCTGACCTACACCGTTCTGCGGAACGGCTGGTACACCGAGAACTACACCGACCAGCTGCCGCAGTACCTGGGGTCCGGAACCATCCTCGGCGCCACCGGCGGCAGCAAGATCTCTGCCGCGACCCGGGCCGACTACGCGGCTGCCGCGGTAGCCGCGCTGACCCGCGAGGAGGCCGGCAACGCCGTCTACGAGCTGGGCGGCACCTCGTTCACCTTCGACGAGCTCGCCGAGGCCGTCACGGAGGTGACCGGCACCCCGGTCGCCCACCGGGACCTGTCCGCCGCCGAGCTGGCCTCGGCTCTGGAGAACGTCGGCCTCGACGCGGGCACGGCCGGATTCGTCGCCGCACTCGACGACTCGATCGCCATCGGCGAGCTGGTGACCGACAGCGACGACCTCAGCCGGCTGATCGGGCGGCCGAGCACCCCGCTGCGTGACGCCATCCGGGCCGCGCAGGCCTGACCTGATCGTCGTCCACGCTGATTCCGGGCGGGTGACGGGCAGACGCCCGGTCGCCCGCCCGGGCCTACTCGCCCTCGTCCTGCTCCTCGGTGAGCTCGGCCAACACGTCGGCCGCGTCCCGATTCCCGCCGTCGGCGAGACGCCGCAGCTCGCCGACGTCCGCCCGCTCTGCCGCCAGCTCGACGAGCTGGTCGGCCGCATCCCGGTCGCCCTGGTCGGCGAGACGCCGCAGTTCGGCCGTGTCGCCGCGTTCGGTGGCGAGTTCGACCAGCTGAGCGGCCGCGTCGGCGTTGCCGTTCTCGGCGAGCTGACGCAGCTCGGCGAGGTCACCGCGTTCGGTGGCGAGCTCGACGAGCTGGTCCACGGCGTCCCGGTCACCGTGGCCGGCACGTTCCCGCAGGTCGACCAGATCAGGATCGGACATCCCGCACCTCTCCGCAGCTGACGCGGGACCACGTCGACCAGCCCCGACCACCAACGCGAACCTAGACCAGCCGTCCTCGCCGTGGGTCGACTGACACCACCGGTACGCCGATCAGGTCAGCCCGCCTCGGTCGACCCGGGGAGCAGCAGACCGGTCAGCAGACCACGCAGGGTCCGCTCGACGAGGTCGGCCCGGGGCGCCGGCCCGGAGGGCTGACCGAACGCCGCAACCAGGTGCGGGTACGCCGTGAGATCGACCCCGGAGAGGCTGAACGCCCCGGCGGCGGTCTCGCGACGGGCGAAGAGGCTCACCACGCCGGTCATCATCGCGATGGCCTCGAACTTGGCCGCGGCGGGACAGCGTACGGGCTCCAGGATCCGGATGCAGTTGTCGAACCAGGCCAGGCTCTCCGGGCCGACCCCGGACGGCCGGTGGATCACGTCGAGCAGCCACGGGTGGGCGCCGAACAGCGCCAACTGTCGACGTCCCAGCAGCACCATCGTGTCCAACCAGCCGCCGTCCGCCTGCGGGTACGGGCGCAACTCCCCCACCGCCCGGTCGGTCATCAGGTCGAGCAGGTCGTCGCGGGACGACAGGTACCGGTAGAGGGATCCAGCCCCCGTGCCGAGCGCGCCCGCCACAGCGCGCATCGACACCGCGGCCAGCCCTTCGGCGTCGGCCAGGGCAATGGCGGCCACGACGATGGCGTCCCGACTGTGTGCCGGGGTGGGGCCACGGGTGCCGCGTTCGGGCCTGCTCCAGATCGGCGGCCGGTCGGGGCCGGCACTGGCGGGTGCGTCGCTCACCGATCTACTGTAAACTGCAAACGTCGTTCGCAGTTGTTGTCGCTGTCGAAGGGTGGGCGACCATGGAGCAGGTCAGGGCACGGGACGGCGCGACGATCGTGCTGCACTCCACGGGGGTGGGGCCGGGGATCGTCGTGGTGCACGGCGGCGGCACGACCATCGACGTCTACCGACGGCTGGCCCGGGCGCTCGCCGACCGGTTCACCGTGCACCTCTACAACCGGCGGGGGCGGGCCGACGCGCCACCGAGGCCGATGCCCTACACCGCGGCTCCGGGCAGGCGTGCTCGGCGGCCGTGCGGTAAAGGTGCTGCTCAACCAGGTCCGGCGACATGCCGAAGCCAGACCGGCCCTGCGTCTTGCCGTACCGGCTGACGATCAGCGCGGCGACACCGGCGGCGTGCGGGGACGCCATCGAGGTGCCCTGCAGGTAGGTGTAGTAGCCGCACTCACCGTTGGCCTTGCACTGCTTGAAGACCGACTCCTCGAAACCGGCGACGATGTTGCCGTCGGCGTCGACCGAGCCCTCCTCCTGAAGCACGTGCTTCGGGTACGTGGACAGGATCATGTTGGCGTCGGTACGGAACGTGTCGGTGCCGAAGCCGTCCCGGAACCAACCGCCCGGGGCTGCCACCGAGATCTGCTCGGTGCCGTAGTTGGAGAAGTCCGACTTCTTGCCGGACGGGCCGACCGACGACACACCGATCACGTGCGGGCCTTCGGTGGGCAGGTCCCAGCAGCTCTCGTTGTCGATCGGCCGCGGGTACGGGTCGGCGCCGTAGTCCGGGCTCGTGGTGTCGGTGCGCGGCGCGCCCAGGTCTTCGTTGTTGTTGCCGAGCGCACCGACCAGGGTGACGCCCTTGTTGTGGGCGAAGACCAACGCCCGCTTCATCGCCTTGATGATGGCGCGCTGTTCGGCCTGGTCCTCGGGCGAGTCGGCGGGGTTGGCGGTGCAGTTGTAGAGCCACGGGTCGACGTAGAACGACATGTTGACCACGTCGATGCCGGACCGACCGGCGTGCAGGAGGGCGTTGACCACCGGCTCGAGGAAGAAGTAGCCGGAGTCCTGGCCACCCTTGAGTTCGACGAGCGAGACGTTGGGGGCGACACCGGAGAGGCCGAAGCCGTTGGCGGCGGCACCGATGGTGCCGGCGACGTGGGTTCCGTGCCCACCGTCGTCGGTGCCCACCGGGTCGAGGCAGCTCGGCACCTCGCAGGGGCCGTCCACATCGGTCAGGTCGGGTGCGAAGTTGCGCGAGAGCGCCCAGTTGAAGTTGGGCGCGATGTCCGGGTTGCTGGCGTCGACGCCGGTGTCGAGCACGCCGACGGTCACCCGACGGTCACCCGGCTCGATCTTGCGGGCCTTGTCGGCCTGGAGCATCGCCAGGCCCCAGAGCTTGTCGTCGAGCGGGTCGAGCTTGGCGCCCTTCCGGGCGGCGGCACCAGCGGCAGCAGCACGGGTGGCTGCGGTCAGGTGCTCCTGCTCGACGCGGTCCAGCTTGGGCTTGCGGCCGATGGCCTTCTGCTCGGCGGCGCCGATCAGCGTCGGAGCGGCGGTCGCCTTGGCCGCGAAGTCGGCCCGGTCGCTGGTGACCTGGTACATGCCGACCTCGTCGGACCGGGACACCACAGTGCCGCCGGCCGCCCGGATCGCGGCTACCGCCGTCTCGGCGGCGACACCGTCCTCGGCGACGACGGTGAAGGTGCGGGAGGTGCTCGGCGCGGCGCTGGCCGGCACGCCCAGCCCCGCAGCCGTCAGTGCCAACACTGCCGCGGTCGCGACAGCACCGGCGGTGAAGCGCTTGCTCACCACATCGGATCCTCTCGTTGAGGGACGTGGCAGCCATCACACAGCACCCAGCAGGTTTACGCCACCTGAACGTCCGTTATGGCGGCGAATCTCTGCTTCAGCAAACAACGCCAGCGCCGCCGACAGGTCCGCCACGGTGGACACCTCGGCATCGGGCGTGTGACCGAGCGGGCGGGGCAGGCCGGCACGGTTCAACCACACCGAGCGCAGGCCGGCGCGGCGGGGTGCCACCACGTCGTGCTCCCACGAGTCACCGACGTACACGATCTGCTCGGCCGGCACCCCCGCCGCACTGACGACCGCGGCGTAGAACTCCGGGGCGGGCTTCTTGGGCAGGCCGTTCTCGTGCGCGTACACCTCGAAGGCGAACTCGCCGACGAGCCCGCACCGTTCGGCGCGACTGTTGCCGTTGGTGGCGAAACCCAGCGTGTAGCTCTCGCGGAGCGTGGCCAGCGCCGCCGGCACGTCGGGGAACGGTCGGGTGAGGGCGAACCGGCGGGCGAAGAAGAGGGCCGCGAACTCGTCCAGGTGGTCGCCCAGCTCGGCGCGGGCCAGCGACCTGGCCAGGGCGGCGCGTCGGATCTCCATGACCGGGGCGGCCGCCAGCTCGCCGAAGACCGCACCCCAGTCCGACTCCAGCTCGTCGAGCGTCACCTCGGCCGCCGCCGGGGTGCGCCGTCGCATCTCGTCGAGGACGGCGATCAACCCGCCCGTCACCGCCGGCCGCAGATCGAGCAGGGTTTCGTCGGCGTCGAACACCACGGTGGTCAGCACGACGCCCACTGTCTCACCGACAGAGAGCGCCAGCACGCGCACCAGCGTCGGACGGCAGGCACCGGACACCGGGCCGCCAGGGAGCCGGCACGCCTACCGGCCGTCGAGCGCCAACGCCGGCTCGGGCGTGACCGGCGTGGGCTCCGAGGGCGACCCACGCAGCTCGTCGAGGCGTACCAGCGCGACGCCGGCGACGATCAACGCTCCGCCGAAGAGCTGCCAGCCGGTGGGCAGCTCGTTCAGGAAGAGCCAGGCGATCAGCACCGCGAACAGCACCTCGGTCAGCCCGACGAATGACGACAGCCGGGGGCCGAGGATGCGGGTGCCGGCGATCCCGGCCAGGTACGCGATGACGGCGGCCACCAGCGACAGCCCGGCGATGGGCAGCATCCAACTGGTGGTCTGTCCGGCGAAGGTGACGTCGCCGAAGGTGGCGTGCAGGGGCAGCAGACCGGTCAGCCCGACGAGGAGCAGCACGCCGGCGCCCACTGCCATCCCGCCGCTGGCCATGGCGACCGAGGGTAGGCGGGGGTCGACCCGACCGGCGAGCACGAAGTAGCCGGCCAGGCCGAACGCCGCGCCCAGACCCCAGAGCACGCCCACCGGGTGGAAGTCGGCGGTGCCGGCGAGGTCGAGGACGAACGCCAACCCGACCAGGGCGGCCACCGATCCGGCCACGGTGAGCCGGCGGGGTCGCTGCCCGTGTCGCAGCCACATCCAGCCCACGACGAGGATGATGCCCAGGTATTCGAGCAGCAGCGCGACACCGACGGGCAGGTAGCGCACGGCGTTGAAGAAGCAGACCTGGGCCAGGGCCACCCCGAGGAGCCCGAACATCCCGATCGCCGTGGCGTTGCCGCGCAGCACGGACCACCTGCCCCGCAGTGACAACAGGGCGGGGATCGCCAGCACGAGGGCGGCCACGCCGACCCGGGCGATCACCGCCGACTCGGCCGACCAGCCGGCCTCGATGAGTGATCGCGCGAAGGTGCCGGAGGTGGCGAAGGTGACTGCGGAGAGCAGCGCCAACGCGGCGCCAGCAGCAGGTCGTGAGTGCATGTCGCGCTCCTCGGGGACGGCACCGTGTCATGAGCAAACTATCCTTGTACTGATGACGCTAGGCGTCCGCCCTGACAGGAGTCAAGATGCTATTTGCTCATGACACCGAATGTTCGCTGATCGCCACCGCCGCGCTGGTCAACACCGCGGGTCGGGACGGTGAGCTGTTGCCCGACGTCGCCGCGCTCGACGCGTTCTTCGTCCGCCACTCCTACAGCGGCCGGCACGAGCACACCGACTCCGAGTTGCGCGCCGTGAAGGACCTGCGACCTCAACTGCGCCGCATCTGGCACGCCGAGCCGCCCGAGATCGTCGCGCTGGTCAACGGCCTGCTGCTGGAACACAAGGCGTTGCCCCAGCTCATCGAGCACGACGACGAGCCGTACCACCTGCACGCCGTTCCCCGCGACGCGCCCCTGGCCACCCGGATCGCGGTGGAGGCGGCGATGGCCATGGCCGACCTGGTCCGTGCCCGCGAGCTGAGCCGGCTGCGCATCTGCGAGTACCCGGACTGCGACAACGTCGTCGTCGACCTGTCCCGCAACCGGTCGCGGCGGTTCTGCGAGGCCGGCTGCGGCAACCGCGCCGCCGTGACCGCCTACCGTGCGCGCCGAGCCGCCGGCCGCTCCTGAACCACCTCGTACTCCACCTCGCCGTGCTCGGTGCCCAGGATCGGCTCGTCCCACTGAAGGTGGAAGGTGCGCACGTAGTGCAGCCCCGCCTTCGCCATCACCCGCCGGGAGCGCTCGTTGACCGTCATCGTCTCGGCCCAGACCCGACGCACCCCGACGGTGTCGAAGGCGTACCGGACCAGCGCCCGCGACCCCTCGGTGGCCAGCCCTCGCCCCCACGCCGAGCGGCGCAGCCGGTAGCCCAACTCGGCCTCGCTGCCGTCCGCCGACGGGTCGAGCGCGAACCAACCCAGGAATTCGCCCGACTCCCGATCGTGCGCCGCCCAGCGACCCAACCCGGGATGCCGCCCGTACTGGGCCAACAACCTCGGCAACTGCTCGTCCCGGACCGTCGCCAGCGACGTGGGCACCCCACCGCTGAGGAACCGCATCACCTCGGGGTCGCTGTCCAACTCGACCAACGCGTCCACGTCGTCCATGGTCAGCCGCCGGAACCGCAGCCGCTCGGTCTCCGCTGGAACCACCAGGTCACCGCCATCCACGACCGGATCATCCCGCCGCGCCAACCCCACCGTCGAGCCGTTTATCCGCCGCGCGCCAGGCAGTCGCGTCAGCGCGGGGGCGCGACCACGAAGAGCCGCCAGGAGTACGCGTCGACAACGAGCACGGGCCCGTCCGGGTCCTTGCTGTCTCGCACCCCGACCACGCCCCCAAGGTCCGTAGCCACCTCGACACACTGGTCGTTGGAACCACTCCGGCTGCTCTTGCGCCACCGGACTTCGGTCAACTCCACGTCTCCGCCACCTCCCTCAGCAACTCGATCGACTCCTGCGGAGGCAACGCCTGTCCGAGAGTCGCTTCCCATGTCCACTGTAGGCGCAGCAGATCCGCGGGCTGATCCAGCTCTTGGCCGCCGATCTGGCCACCGAGGTAGGCGAGATCACTGTGATCGGCCACCGTGGCGAGGATGAACGGTCCGTTCAGGCCCGGGTACTCCTCGGCAGAGCGCGGCACGACGTGCAGCTGAACTCGTGGATGCTCGGTCGCCAGGCGCGCCAGGTGCACGGCCTGCTCGCACATCACCTTCCGACCGCCGACGCGGCGTCTCAGCACCGACTCGTCCATCACCGCGACCAGGTGCGGCGGTCGGTCACCGTAGAGAACCCGCTGGCTGTCCATCCGGTCGGTCAGCCGACGCTCCACCTCGTCGGCATCGAGCAGCCGGTCCGACTCGAAGACAGCGCGGGCATAGCCCTCGGTTTGCAGCAGCCCAGGCACGTGCAGCGGATCGAACCAGCGCAGCGCACGCGCCTCCGCGAGGATCGCTCGCCAGCCGCGCAGCCAGACCTGGGCCTTGTCCAAGCTCACCAGTTCAGTGGACATGCGGCCGAAGAGGCCGCCGGTGTCCAGGGCCCGGTCGACAAGTTCCAGGTACTTCGCGGTGGGCGGCTGCTGACCCAACTCGACGGCGCTGACCATCGACGCCGAGTAGTTGACCGCCTTCGCCAACTCGTCCTGACTCCAGCCCTGCCGGACCCGAGCCCGGCGCAGCTCCGCGACCAGGAACGCCGCCGCCGTCATCTGCCCATCGGCCATGCCAGCCGCCCTCCACCCCGCCGACGATCGATTCCAGCCGGTCGCCAACGGTGTCACCACCGAACACAAGGCGGCTGTGACGACGCGACCAAACCCTTCCGAACGTAGTCGCCCGATCACCAGACTGTGAAGCGCGACGCCGCTCCCCGTCCCCCGGGTCCAGCGGCATCGCACGGGACCGCCCGCTCCCCCGTGCCGGGCGGTCCCACCCCACCGACCACGCGGCCTTCTTCGAGATCTTGGACAGTTTCCGTCAACTGCTGACGGAAACTGTCCAAGATCTC
>NZ_JBSFBM010000062.1:0-24126 GCF_053592955.1 Micromonospora sp. NPDC002411
GTGAAGGCGACAGCCAACTGCTCGTCGGTCAGCTCCGGCCGGGCGAACCGGACATTGTCCCCCACCGTCGCGTCGAACAGGAAACCGTCCTGCGGAATGTGAAGTTTGGCCCGCTTTGCGGCCGCCCGGCCGGCAGGATGGTCGATGTCGACCCAGGCTTCCGCTGCGTCGATCGACGCGCCGATCCTTGGGGTGAGTACGCATGTCCGGACGAGGTGGCAGGGCCACACTGGTCGCGGTGGCGGTTGTGCTGGCCTGGCTGGTGATCGGTGGTGTGGCCGGCCCGTACGCCGGACGCCTCAGCGAGGTCGCCACCAACGACAACGCCGCCTTCCTGCCCACCGACGCCGAGGCGACCCGGGCGCAGGACCTCGCCGGCGAGTTCGTCGACCGGGAGACCATCCCGGCTCTGGTCGTCTACGAGCGCCCCTCCGGGATCACCGACGCGGACCGGCAGCGGGTGAGCGCCGACGCGGCTCGGTTCGCCCAGGTGCCCGGCGTGGTCACGCCGCTGCCACCACCCATCCCCAGCGAGGACGGCCAGGCCGTCCAGGTCGTCGTACCCGTGGACGACGCCGAGGGGGATGAGATCGGCACCGTCGTCGAACAGTTGCGCGACATCACCGGCGGGGACCGGGACGGCCTGACCGTGGACGTCTCCGGCCCGGCCGGCCTGCTCGCCGACCTGATCGAGGTGTTCTCCGCCATCGACGGGCCACTGCTGCTGGTCACCCTGGTCGTGGTGCTGATCATCCTGTTGGTCGTCTACCGCAGCCCGGTGCTCTGGATCTTTCCGCTGCTGGCCGCCGGGATGTCGTACGCCCTGGCCTCGGTCTTCGTCTACCTGCTGGCCGACGCGGACGTGCTCAAGCTCAACGGGCAGGCCCAGGGCATCCTCACCGTGCTGGTCTTCGGTGCCGGCACCGACTACGCGTTGCTGCTCATCGCCCGCTATCGGGAGGAGTTGCACCGCCACGACCGCCCCTGGGCCGCCATGCGCGCCGCCTGGAAGGGTGCCGCGCCGGCCATCATCGCGTCCGGCGGCACCGTCATCGTCAGCCTGCTCTGCCTGCTGCTGTCCAGCCTCAACTCCAACCGGGCGCTCGGCCCGGTCGCCGCCATCGGCATCGCCGCCACCCTGCTGGTGATGCTCACCTTCCTGCCCGCGCTGCTGGTGCTCGGCGGCCGGTGGGCGTTCTGGCCCCGGCGGCCCCGCGAGGACCAGGTCGACCCGCGCCTGGAGCACGGCATCTGGAGTCGCATCGCCGGCTTCGTGGCCCGGCACGCCCGGCCGATCTGGCTGAGCACCGCTGTGGTGCTGGCCCTCCTCACGCTCGGTCTCACCCAGCTCGGCGCGACCACACTCGGCCAGTCCGACCTGTTCACCCAACGCGTCGACTCGGTCGACGGCCAGGAGGTGATCTCCCGGCACTACCCGGCCGGCACGGGCAGCCCGGCCACCATCTTCACCACCGAACAGACCGCTCGGCAGGTCGCCCAGGTGGCGCAGGGCGTACGCGGCGTCGCCGACGTCCGCCCTCTCTCCGCCGGCCCGCAGACCGGCCCGCCGAATCCGAACGCCGCACCGAAGGTCGTCGACGGGCGGGTGCAACTGGAGGCCACCCTCACCGATCCACCTGACAGCGACGGTGCCGAGCGGACCATCCGCGAGCTGCGCGTCGCCGTACACCAGGTGCCGGGGGCGGACGCCGTGGTCGGTGGCTTCACCGCGATCAACGTGGACACCTCGGACGCCGCGAAGCGCGACCAGAACGTCATCATCCCGGTGGTGTTGGTGGTCATCGCGGTGATCCTGGCCCTGCTGCTGCGGGCGCTGCTCGCCCCGGTGCTGCTGATCGCCACCGTCCTGCTCAGCTTCGCCGCGACCCTTGGCCTCTGCGCGCTGCTGTTCCGCCACGTCTTCGACTTCCCCGGCGTGGACTCGTCGTTCCCGCTGTTCGCGTTCGTGTTCCTGGTCGCCCTGGGGATCGACTACAACATCTTCCTGATGAGCCGGGTCCGCGAGGAGTCGGTCCGGCGGGGCACCCGCGCCGGTGTGCTCGCCGGCCTCGCCGTCACCGGCGGGGTGATCACCTCCGCCGGCATCGTGCTCGCCGCGACGTTCTCCGCCCTCGCCGTCCTGCCGCTCGTGGTGTTGGTCGAGTTGGGTACGGCGGTCGCGATCGGGGTACTGATCGACACCATCGTCGTCCGGTCGTTGCTGGTGCCCGCACTGGCGTACGACATCGGGCCGAAGATCTGGTGGCCGGGCCGGTTGTCCCGGGCGAACGGTGAGCGGGAGGCACGTGATGCTGGCTGAGACCGACGTGGTCGTCGTCGGCGGAGGCCTGGCCGGGCTCGCCGCCGCCCGCCGGCTGCACCGCGCCGGGGTGCCCTGGCGGTTGCTGGAGGCCAGCGGTCGGCTCGGCGGCCGGGTCGCCACCGACGTGGTCGACGGCTACCTCATCGACCGGGGCTTCCAGGTGCTCAACACCGCGTACCCACGGCTCGGCACACTGCTCGACACCGACCGCCTCGACCTCCGGTACTTCACCTCCGGCGTGCTGGTCCGCAAGGGCGACGACCTGTTGCGGCTGGTCAACCCGCTGCGCGAACCGACCGGCGCCCCGGGTACCGCGCTCGCCGGCGTCGGCTCGCTGCGCGACCGGCTGCGTTTCGCCGCGCTCGCCGCCGGCTGCGCCGCACTGCCCGCGGCCCGGCTCCTCGCCGCACCGGAGACCAGCGCCGAGACGGCACTACGGCGGGCGGGCCTCTCCGACGCGATCATCGAGGAGCTGCTGCGACCCTTCCTGTCCGGTGTGTTCATCGACCGGGAGTTGGCCACATCCAGTCACGTACTCGCGATGGTGGTGCGCTCCTTCGCCCGCGGCCGCATCGGCCTGCCCGCCGAGGGGATGGCCGCGCTGCCCCGGGCCATCGCCGCCCCGCTCCCCGCCGACCTGCTCGACCTGGACACCCCGGTCGCCGAGGTCGCCTCCGGCCGGGTCCGCACCCAGGCCGGCGACATCCGCTGCCGGGCCGTCGTGGTCGCCGTCGACCCACCCGCCGCGCCCGCGCTGCTTCCGGCAGTGACGACGGTACGCATGCACAGCTACACCACCTACTACCACAGCGCTCCCGAGCCGCCGCTCACCGAACCGATCCTGCTCGTCGACGGCGACCGGCGCGAGGTCGTGGCGAACACAGTGGTGCTCAGCAACGCCGCACCGACCTACGCGCCGGCCGGGCGGCACCTGATCGCCACCTCCGTGGTCGGCCCGACCGCCCCACCCGAGCCGACCATCCGGGCCGAGTTGACCCGGCTGTACGGTCAGTCCACCGCCGACTGGACACACCTCACCACGGTCGCCGTGCCGCAGGCGCTACCCGCCGCGCCACCACCGCAGGGGCGGCTGCGCAAACCCGTGTCGATGGGAGAGGGGCTGTTCGTGGCCGGTGACCACCGGGACAGCCCGTCCATCCAGGGCGCTCTCGCCAGCGGCTGGCGTGCCGCCGGAGCGGTGTTGGAGGAGTTGCGCGCGGGCTGAGCTCGGCTCGAAACGGGGGCCACGCGGGCCTTGTTGATCACCTATGATCCCCGCCATGCCCGCCCCTCTGCCAGCCCCCACCTTCGATGCTGGTGCCGCGTACCCCGAGGTCAACGACCTACGCAAGGCGCTCGACGCCGCCGACTGGCCCGCCGTCCGCGCGCTGTTCGCCGACCGCGACCCCGCCCATCGGACGCTGCTGGTCTCCGCCGCCGGGGACCACGAAGGGACCGAGCCGTTCCTACGGCGGGTGTACGACAACGACCCCACCGACGCCCTCGCCGGTACGCTGCTCGGCAACTGCCTCATCCGCACCGGTTGGCGGATTCGCAGTGCCGCCCGGGCTCAGCACGTCAGCCGCAGCCAGTTCGACAAGTTCCACGACCACCTGCGGCGAGCTGAGCAGGTGTTGATCGATGTCACCGCCCGGCACGAGGACGACGCGGCGGCCTGGACACAGCGGATCACCCTCGCCCGGGGCCTGCAACTCGGCCAGAACGAGACGCGTCGCCGCTACGACAGACTCGCGCGGCACCACCCCCACCACCTGCCCGCGCAGGCCAGCCTGCTCCAACAGCTCTGCCCGAAGTGGAGCGGCGACTGGGACCGGGCCTTCGGCTTCGCCCGCGAATGCGCCCAGGCCGCGCCCGACGGGGCACCCAACGCCGCGATCGTCGCCGAGGCGCACCTGGAACGCTGGCTGGAATTCGACACCGAACGGGAGCGCACGGAGTACCTGCGCAGCACCCCCGTCGTGGACGAGATCATGCGATGCGGCCAACGGTCGGTGCTGCACCCCGACTACGTCGACAAGGCTGACTGGGTCTGGGTCCGCTCGACGTTCGCGCTGATGTTCAGCCTGACCGAGCAGTGGTCCGCCGCCGCCAGCCAGTTCACGGTCCTCGGCAACCTGGGCAGCGAATACCCCTGGGCCTATGTCGACGAAGCCGAGGGCTTCACCAAGTACCGCGCCAAGGCGTACGCGAAGGGTGGTCGTTCATGATCCAGCATCTGGACGTGGACGGGGTGCCCACGCTGCTCGCCCCCACCGGCGGGCCGATGCACGCCGGGCTGACCTTCCGGGTCGGCACCGCCGACGAGACGCTCGCCCGCTCCGGCATCACCCACCTCATCGAGCACCTCGCGCTCGCCCCGCTCGGCCTGGCCGACTACCACGTCAACGGCGCGACAGCTCCGGCGTTCACCACGTTCCACACCCAGGGCTCCGAGGCGGACATCGCGGCGTTCCTCACCGCCGTCTGCGGGCACCTCTCCGACCTGCCGGTCGCGCGGCTCGACGTCGAGAAGGAGATCCTGCGCACCGAGTGGAGCAGCCGAGGCTCCGCCGCCGTCGACGACATCCCGCTGTGGCGCTACGGTGCCCGCGACTTCGGCCTGAGCAGCTATCCGGAATGGGGCCTGAGCGCGTTCACCGCAGACGACCTGCGGCAATGGGTGGCCCGCTGGTTCACCCGGGAGAACGCCGTGCTCTGGATCGCCGGTGACCGGGTGCCCACCGGTCTACGGCTCGCCCTGCCGAGCGGGGTCCGGCAGCCGGTGCCGGTGGCGTCGTCGGCACTGCCGACCACCCCCGCGTACTTCGTCAGCGGCGCCCGCGCCGTGGTGCTCGACTCGGTGGTACGCCGCACCACCGCCGCCAGCACCTTCGCCGGCGTACTGGAACGCGAGCTGTACCGGTCGCTGCGCCAGGACGCCGGCCTGTCCTACACCACCACCACCGGGTACGAGCCGCGCGGCGACGGGTACGCCACACTGCGGGCACTCGCCGACGCGCTGGCGGAGAAGCAGGACGCCGTGCTCGGCGGCTTCATCGACGTACTCGCCAAGATGCGGGTCGGCCGGATCGAACAGGCGGACCTCGACGCCACCATCGCCAAGAGGGAAGATCTCCTGGCCACCACCGAGGTGGACGCCGCACGACTACCCGGGTACGCCCTCAACCTGCTGACCGGGCAGCCGAACCTCACCCTTGACGAATACCGGGCCGAGCTGAAGGCCGTCAGCATCGCGGACCTGCACGACGTGGCCGGCGAGGTGATGGCCTCGGCGCTGCTCATGGTGCCCGGCGGTCACACCGCCGACTGGGCCGGCTTCACCGCCGCACCCACCCACTCCGCCGACACCGTCGACGGCCCCACGTACCGCGCCCGGGAAGGCGCCGGTGGCATCCGCCTCGGCGTCGACGGTGTCACGTACCTGCAGACGGACGGGCCCCTGACCGTCCGTTACGCCGACTGCGCCGCCATGCTCGCCTGGCCCGACGGCGCACGCCAACTCATCGGCGCGGACGCCATCGTGCTGCACATCGAGCCGACCATGCTCGGCCTGCCCCCGGGGACGATCCAGGCCATCGACGCCGGCGTGCCGGCCGACCGGCACGTCACCATGCCGGCCCGCAGCGCCGACCAGATCCCACAGCCCAAGCCCATCGAGCGCCAGCCCGAACCCGCCAGGCGTTCCTGGTGGGAGGTTCCGGTGATGGTGCTCAGCGGGCTCGGCACCCTGCTCATGGGCGGCGTCTTCCTGCTACTCACCATCGGCATGTTCGTCGCCGAGGAAGGCTCGGAGGACGACACGTGGTTCTGGGGCGTCATCGTGGTCGGGTGGGTGCTCACTGTTATCCTCGCGTTGCCCATCGTGCTGCTGATGCGACGACGGCGGTGATGAGGTGGGGCCGGAACGCTGCTGGCCCGTGATCCACCGGTCGGGATAAGATCCGGCGCGGTGTGAGGGGCGGTAGCTCAGCCGGTTAGAGCAGGGGACTCATAATCCCTCGGTCGCGGGTTCGAGTCCCGCCCGCCCCACCAACAGTTTCCCCTGGTCAGCCATGCTGTCGACGTACCAGGCGAACAGCATCGACATCCGGGCAGAGGTCCGCACTAAGACCGCAGCAGCACCGCCCGCCGCCCGGTCAGGGCTTGGCGTAGGTGTCGATCGGGCGTCGGTTGCCCCTTGGGCCGACGAGGTCCGTTCCACGATGTGCGGACTCACGGTGGATATGGCTTCACGCCGAGGCGCGGTAGGTGGCAGGGCGGCGCGGGTCCGTGATGGGTGCGAAGATCGCCTATATGAAGCCAGCCAAAAACCCGTGGTGGCAGACAGCAAAGACGCCGAAGCAGGGTTTCGTCATGGGAGGCATCTGGCTCTTACTGGCCGCCGGGTGGGTGGTCGTGGCCATCGGAGACCCCTCGCCGTGGCGTTGGGCATTTGCCGCGGCGTGGGCGGTCGTCGGTGTGGGCAGTCTGGTGTCAGCAGTGTTGCTGCGGCGACGTCAGCGGGACTCGGGATAGGGCAGGTCAGAAGCCGCTACTCGGGGCGATCGGCCCGATCCGTCATGCAACAGCCCCGGCGATGGTCGGCTCGCCAAGGCCAGCGGTGTCCGCTGCGAGATCCGACTGCTCGCGCCGAACTGACGGCGGCTACCGCAGCTATCGGTGATCCTGGTCTGGGAGATCTACGTACGTGCCGAACGGCTCGACGGATCCGTCCCAACCACTCCAACCCTGTTGAGTCATCTGCCCAGCTTCATAGACATAGGACCAGCGGGCGCCGTCTTCGCCCTCGATGTAGACGACCCCGGAGTGGACGAACGGCGCGATCGCGACGTAGAAGGCAATGGCCTGTTTCGACCACTTGGGGTCACCCTCATCGTCATGATCGAACTCGATCCAGTCGCCGTCGCGGGTGATGGACGCGCGTGCCTCGCACGCCAGGTCGACGAGTGTTTCGTCCGACCGAGACGCATCGGGTTCGTACCAACCACCCTGTTCGGCCATGGCGGCTTTGGCGGCGGCGGCTGCCGCGAGGTCGTCCGACTCCGGTAGGTGCAGACGGCCAGAGGGCCAGACCGAATATCCCACGGCGGGCATCCTACGACTGTCGATGTCCGGCACACCGAAGGTATCGGTCACAGGGTCGGGCTGAGTGGTCGGTGCCGAGTGGTCGGGTCGTGCGATGATCAGCCCGAAAGCCCGTGGCGGGAGGAAGAGTGTGAGCGATCCGCAGCACCGCTCCGGACCGCGGGCACCGTTCTGGGAATCGATGGTCGGAATGCTCACCGCCATCGCGGGCCTGGTCACCGCGATCGTAGGCGTCGCAGCCTTCGTCTATCAGGTCGGCGGCTTCGGCGCAGCCGACGGTCCGCAAGGTGCCGCTGCGCCGAGCGCCGCGCCCAGTTCGGCGGGCCCGGTTGGCGTCCCGACAACGCCGACGGATGCGGGTTCGGTGCAGGGCGCGGGCGCGGGACCCCACGAGCTGCTGTTCAACAACAACGGTGCCGACCTCGACGCGGACCCACCGACTGTGGCGACAGGCCCGGACCCGAGCATCGACATCTACGACAGCGGCAACTCGATACGCAGCTATCCGGTCTGGTCGGGCCTGGCGAAGTGGGATCGATCCGGCACGCCGCAACGGCAGGACTGCCTTTCGTTGCTCAGCAGCTTCGCGACGACCGACTCCACATACGTCAAGGGGAGTCGGTACTGCGTCCGCACGCGAGGTGACCTGCATGTCGCCTTCGTCGAGTTCGTCGAACCCATGAGTGGCGGGTGGAAGATCCGCGTGACGGTCTGGCCAGGCACCGCGAGCTGACGTCCTGAGCACCTATTGCCGGGCCAGTCCGATGGTGCCGGCCAGGCGGACCACGTCGGCCGCCGTTGGTCCGGCACGGAGCACGGACGTCAGCGCTTCCCGGGCGGCGAGGCGGATCCGTGTCTCCGGCAGGTGCGATTCGACCGGCGGTGACCAGGGCGAGTCGGCTGCCGAACGTGACGATCCAGGTGCTGCGTTTCGAAGCCGGTGCTCACCTGGCCGACAGCAGTGGCTTCGTCCTACTCAGCTTCGAGCCGGACGAGCCGCCACTGGGCTACATCGAAACCCTGGCGGGCGAGCTGTTCCTGGAGTCGAGTCGCGACCTGGCGCGGCTGTCGGCGGCGTACGACAATCTGAAGATGCTGGCGATGTCGCCCACCGAGTCGGTCACGTTCATCAGGGAGCTGAGCAAGCATGCAACGTAACGCCTGGCGCACGTCGAGCCGTTCCGGCAACAACGGTCAGTGCGTGGAAGTCCGCGACCGAGGCGTCGGAGTCGACGTCCGCGACTCCAAGGCTCCCGAAGCTGGGCTGTTGAGCTTCACGCCGGCCGCCTGGGACGCGTTCGTCCACACGATCAAGACGCACGCATGCCGCCTGTAAGCCGGAACGATGGAGCGAGAAAGCGTCGTCCCGTCCGCCGTGAACAGGCTGACCGCCTCACACTGCTCGATCGGTGGCATCACTTCGTCCTGGACCAACCGGTCCTCGTGCACCCTGGCGAGATCATCTGGGTCGAGGACGACAACCTCCTGGTGCAGAGGGCCAGCGGGGTGGTTGATGCCCATCCCGGCTTCACCAACCGCTGACCAGCCGGTCCGCCCAAGGGGCGTAGACGGTCCGCTGGTCAGCCCATGGCGCTGTGCTGCGGCGGGAGCCGCAGTTCGAGTTCGATCGTCCGCACCGCCTTCTCGGGGGTTATGTCGAGCGGTTCGGGTCGTCCGGTCTTGTAGCCCTGGGCGAAGTCGACCCCGCAGCTCTTCAGAAATTCCAGCGTCTCCTCGTCCTGGACGTATTCGGCGGCAACGCGGATGCCGAGCGTCTGGCAGAGCTCCACCAGCTTCGAGACGACGGCCTGGTCGGCCGGCGACCGGCAGAGGTCGACGATGAATACGCCGTCGATCTTCACCAGGTCGACCGGAAGGTACTTCAGGTGAGCGAGCGCGCCGTAGCCCGTACCGAAGTCGTCAAGGGCGAGGTGGCAGCCGATCTCTCTGATCCCCGTTGCGAAGGCGAGGGCTTCGTTCCGGTTCTCGATGAGGGCGGTTTCGGTGATCTCGAAGGTCAGGCATTCCGGCTTCACCCCGTGTCGGCGGATCGCCTCGGTCACGTAGGTGAGCAGGCCCGGGTCGGCGAGGGACTTGCCGGAGATGTTGACCTGATAGTGGGAGGTCTGCGCCCCTCGGCCGATCAGTTCGAGGGCATGGTCGATGACCCACTTGTCCACGGTGAGGATCTCGCCGACGCGCTCGGCCATGTCGAGGAAGGCCCACGGTGCCACGGACTCGCCCGTGTCGCTGCGGACTCGCAGCAGGATCTCGTGGCGGGTGACCTCGTTGAGTCGCAGGTCGACGATGGGCTGGGCATAGAGGGCGAACCTGTTGGTGGACACTGCCTGCCGTACCTGCGAACGGCACTTGTCTGTCCGGTCGTCGGTCGCCGCGGGTTCGGTCAGGACGCGGGTCGGGAAGCCGTTGCGGCGTGCGTCGCGCGCCGCGTGTTCGCCGTCGATGAGCAGGTCGAACCCGGTCGCCGCGATGTCGCTTCCGAAGCGTACGAGGCCCGCCCACGTGTTGAGCCGCACCGTCCGGTGCTGAACGCTGAAAAGGTGGCGTCGGAAGGTGTCGACGAGCCGGGCCGCCAGGGTCTCGGGAGGCTCGGCGTGCTCTGCGGTCGGAGGGAGGAGTACGCCCCAGAGGCCGGAGCCGACCAGGCCACAGGTCGCCTCGTCGCCCACGATCGTTCGCAGGAGCCGTGCGACATCTGCCGTCAGTTGGTCGGAGTTCTCGTCGGTGAGCGCGTCGGGTAGCCGGGTGGCGGGTTCGGTTGCCACGACGATGAGTGCCCCGCCAGTGGTGCGGCGGGTTCGGTCGACCTCGTCGGTCAGCCAGCTGCGGGTCGGCAGTCCGCTGACGAGGTCCAGCGCGCCCAGGTCGGCACACAGCATGTCGGTACGGGTGGCGAGCCGGCGACGTTCCTGCCGGGCGAGTTCGAGCGCTGTGGCGTCCGCGCCGGTGGCGATGATCCCTGACGGTGCACCGTCGACGGTGAGGATCTCGATGTGGCAGTGCACGTGACGCACGGCGCCGCTCGGCTGGATCACCCTGAAGGTGACCTCATCGGGGTGGCGGTGTTGCCATGCCGTTCGCACGACCTCGCGAACTCGGTCCACGTCTGCGGCATGAACGAGGCGGGCAAGTGTTCCAGGGGTGAGGCGCAGTGTCCCCGGCGCGTGCCCGAATATCATCGCCATCTCGTCCGACCAGGAGAGACGCCCGGGGTCGCCGATCGTCCAGGTGATCGTGCCGAGCTGTGCGAGCTGCGCGGCACGAGCGACTCTGGTCGCCTCGTCGACGGCCGCGGTCAGCGGGTCGACGAGGTCGGCATCGACGATGATCTCGTATCCGTCGGCGACGGCCAGGTCGTACTCGCTCTGCGCGGCCCGTGCCACGCGGCGGGCACGGGCGAGTTCCAGCGGACTGGGTTGGCTGGTCTCGGCCAACGCCAGAATGTCATCGAGGTCCACGGCTGCCTCCCTGGCGCCGTCGGCCTTCCGAGGCCGTGTAGCCGGCCTCCTCGGCCAGCTCTTGCAGGCGTTTGCGGGCAGCGAGCTTGTAGGAGCGGACGCTGTTCTCGGCCAGTCCGAGGATGCGTGCGATGTCCTGGTTGGAGAACCCCTTGCGAGACATCTGGAACACCTCGGCCTGCCGCGACGGCAGGCGGTGCAGCCAGCTTCGCAGCATCTCCTGCGCTTCCCACACGTCGGAGATATCGGTGTGCGGTGCCGGCGGCAGGTCCTCCGGCGCGAACGCTGCTTCGCGCTGGCGTCGTTGCAGCTCCTTGCGGATCTTGTTGCGAGCCGTGATGATCACCCAGCCGATCGGCTCGGCGTAGGCGCGGATCTTGGGCCACTGGACGCGCCCGTGCAGGTACGCCTCGTTGAGCGCGTCCTGAACCACCTCGCGGTTCCAGCACGCCGCGCGGAGAATCCCCTCCACAGTGTGGTAGCTGTCCTCGGCGAAAGTGGCGAACTCCTGGTCGTGATCGGCCTTGAGGCGCGCGGCCTCCGCTCTGCGCGCCACTTCGCTGTCGACCGGCTCCGGTGTCAGAGCGGCGGTGCCCTCCACCCCGGTCACGCGGCCTCCCTGGTCGCGTCGCGCCGAGCCGAGTCGAGGCTGCCCAGCTCCACCTCGCGATGCCCGTCCCGGTCGCGCTCCACGATCCGCACGACGTCGTGGTCGGCCTCCGCCAGCCTGGTCAGCCAGGTGGCCCGGGCGGCGGTTCGTGCCGACGCCTCACGTTCCTCGTGCAGGCGTGTTCGGTGCGATACGTATGCGCGTAGCAACCCTGCCGTCGTCCCGGCGATGGCCAGCACCAAGGCCAACGCTCCGTGATCGGAGATGGCCGTCGCCAACGTTTCGTTCATCGTTTCCCCTCGTCGTCCCCGGCTAGCTAATTACTATCCGTGGCGAGGGGCGAATGTAGATGTCTGACCGTCCACATTATTGTGTCTTGATCAGCGATCAAGGGGATTACCTGGTAATACTCCTCAAAGTCATGCTACCGGCACGTCCAGCGAGGAGTGGACGCTCCGGGTGTCAGGTTCCATGACGCGTCCGCCCAGCTACTCTCGGTGAATATCTGACCACGTGTGGCGGCTGGGATCCATTCAACCGGATCCGCGACTGAGAGCTACCAGCGGGGGTTCCGCTGCCGGAGCTGACATCAAGGGTGGACCTTGGTTTCCGACTCGCTCAGCCAGCGCCTATACCACCGGGTGAAGTCGAGCGGCGTCCCGTCGTCATCGCGGAGCGGCGAGAAGCCGCCATCGTCGGCGGTGTCGTCAGCCCACATCTGCCCCCGCGCCGGGCCGCTGACGACGAGAGCCTCCCGCAGCGCGCAACCGAGGTGGCACAGGTACAACAACCCGATCGAGTGCTCGGGCTTGAAGACGATGGCGTCGTGCTGTTCCGTGTACTCGTCCTCAGCCGCGTTGAACTCGTCCACCGAGTCGTAGTTCGCCTCGTCTGGTGGCTCGGGTAGATCATCGGCAGGGTTGAACGCTTCGACGTGGGGGAACGGCTGCCCGAGGGTGTCCAGGTCGGTGAGGGTGGCGCCGTCGCCTTCCCACTGCCACCGTCCGTTCACGCGGCGCATGGGGAACAGCCCGTAGGCCGGCCCCGCGCCTCCCCTCCCCGCCTCCAACAGGAAGGACCGGTAGTCGCCGGGTAGCTCCACCTGGAGTTGCGTCTCGGCCTCGGCCAGTTCCTCGGCCAGCAGTGGCGGCTCAAGCTGCCAACCGTGACTGGAGGAGCCGAAGACATCATCGGCACTGGGAGCGGCGGCCAGCCGCGCGAGCCGTTCGCGGACGTCTGACCAGTCGTAGCGGCGTGTCACGGACGGTACGATACAAGCTGAGGTGTCTCTTGAGGTGCCTCACCTACCTCATGCGACACTGCCGCCCGGCGTGAAGAGGTCGCCGCGCGCCTGAGCCGGTATGCCGATCGCGGACATCGCCTCCACGTAGCGTCGGTACGCCTGGGCGGCCTCGCCGTGCCGGCCCGCAGCCGTCAACGTCCGGACGAACTCGCCGTGCACACCCTCGTCGTAGGGCTCCAGTTCGAGAGCACGGCCGAGGTGGCGGACGGTCTCGTCGACGCCGTGGGCCAGCGAGGCCAGCTTGCGTACGACGCGCAGGTAGACCCGACGTGCCTCCTCGCGGGTCGGACGGGACCAGTCGTCGTACGGCTCGTCCTCCAGGAAGTCGCCCCGGTAGCGCTGCTCGGCGAGGAGAAGCGTGGCGCGCGCGTCATCGGTCTCACCGTGCTCGGCCAGCCGGAAGCCGTGTGCGGCTTCGGTGAGGAACTCCTCGACATCCAGCTCGACGTGATCGACGTCGAGCGCGAGGCTGGGGTGCGCGGCGATGATGAAGTGGTCGGTCGACGTACGGCGCTCTGGGTCGAGGACGCCGCGGAGGGTGGACAGGGCCACGGACAGCCGGTGACTGACCCGCTCCGGGTCCTGGGCGGGCCAGAGCATTTCGCCGAGCTGCTCCCGGGGCACCGCGCGACCCCGCCGGGAGGCGAGGATCCGCAGCAGGTCCCGTGCCTTGCGTGACTGCCATGCGGTGGCCAGCACCTGCGAGCCGTCCACGTACACCTCGAAGCGTCCGAGGGTGCGGACGGTGACCTGTGCGACGCGGCACGGGCCATGTCGGCTGAGAGTCGGAGGCGGTACGCCGGCAGCGGTCAGCCGCTCGGCGGCGCGTAGGGCGTCGACGCGTTCCTGGGGGTCGGCGCCGGGCAGCCGGCTGAGCAGCACCGCGAGTCGGTCCGCGGCCACGGCGGACCTGATGTCGCGGAGGGTCGCCGCCGCCTCCCGCCAGGCCTGGCGGGTGTCGTCGGCGTCGACGGCGGCGGCCCCGCGAAGCTCCAACGCCTCGGCGAGTGCCGCGCGGTCCCGGTGCAGCCGGGCGGCGGTGGACGCCATCAGCGCCACCGTGGCCGCCCGCTCGTGGTCGCCGATCTCCAGCGCCACCCAGCCGAGCGCGAGTCGGGCGGTCGCCGAGTCGGGGCCGCGTTCCAGTTCGACGGCGCGTTGGGCCAGGGCGAACGCCGTGGCGCCGTCCTCGGCGGCCAACACCCGGGCCAGTCCGGCGAGCGCCGGCACCTGGATCTGGTGGTCGTCGACGGGCTCGCTGGCGCGCAGCGCCTCCTCGTACGCCGCGCGCGCCAGGTTGGTCCGGCCCCGCAGCGCGTGCACGTCGCCGATCCCCACCAGGGGGTACGCCACCTTGCGGGAGCCCATGCGCTGGAGCAGCGGCACGGCGCGTTCGTAGCACTCGTTGGCCTCGGCGAGCTGACCGAGGCGGAAGTAGGCCGAGCCCTCGTTGCAGAGCGCCAACGCGAGCATCGCGGCGTGCCCGTTGCTGTGGGCCAACTCCACAGCGGGCCGTACCTCGGCCAGCGCTTCGAGGTATCGGCCCTCGCCGACCAGGGCGGACGCGCGGTTGGCGCGGATGCGGGTCACCTGGATGGTGTCCCGCGCCGCCTCGGCGGCCCGCAGCGCCCTCTCGTGATGCTCGTCGGCGGCCGGCCGATCACCACGCAGTTTGGCGTCGAGGGCGAGGGCGGTGTGCGCGGCGGCGAATGCGGCGTCGCCGCCGACGGCTGTCGCTGCCGCGAGGGCGCGTTCGGCGTTGCGCCGGCACGCCTCGGCGTTCCCGGTCGTCCACTGCGCCGAGGCGGTCCAGGCGAGCAGCCGCACGTTGTCGGTGGACGGCTGGGGGTCGAGCTGACCGCGCTGGAAGACCTCGAGCGCGGTCTGCGGTTCGCCGCGCAGGTAGTGCACGAGGCCGTACTGCCAGGCGAGCCCGGCCGGGAGGGCCTTCCGCCGATCGTCCAACGCGGCGTACACGGCGAGTGCGGCGTCGAAGTCGCCACGCATCTGAAGCGCCTCCCCGTAGAGCAGCCGCAGCCCGTCGGACCGGGCGTGCTCGGGAAGGGCCTGGTAGGCGTCGACGACGGCCTCGGCGCCGCCCGAGGCGATCAGCTCCGCGCCGTGGCCGTCGAGGACCAGCGCCGCCGCCTCGGCAACGCCAGATCTGCCGTACGACCGGAGGGCCGGGACGAGGTGCCCGTGCTCGGCGTACCACGCTGCGGCTTTCGCGTGCAGGTGTTGCGTCGCTGCCGGGCCCAAGGGCAGATGGTGGCGGGCGACGCTGGCGACGACCGGCACCATCCGGTACGTGTGCCCGCCCGCGGTCACCGGGACGAGAATGCCGGTGCGGGCCAGGTGGTCGAGTCGATGAACACCGTGCCGGTGCCCGAGGACGCCGGCCAGGTCGGGGTGGATCGGGTCGAGGTGCGCCGCGTCCCGCAGCAGTCGGTGGACTTCGGGCGGCAGCTCCGCGAACACCTCCCGCACCAGGTAGGACTCCAGGGGCGTTCCCGGGCCGTCCACGTTCCCGCTGGTGGCGGCCGTCCCCGCAGCCAGGGTGACCAGCGCCGGCCAGCCACCGGTCGCGGCGTGGATCCGGGTCGCGAGCGCCGGGTCGGTGAGGCCGTGGTCGGCGGCGAGTACGGACGCCACCTGGTCGGGCGAGAGCCGGAGATCCGTCGGACCGTGCTCGGCGAGCAGCCCCGACTGCCGCTGGGGCAGTGTCGGCGGGTGGCGGGTCACCAGGACGACCCTGAGTTGCGGGGGAAGCTGTTCGAGGGTGTCCAGCAGGGTCTGTAGCCGTCGGCGGGAGAGTCGCGGAACGTCGTCGAGGATGAGCCAGCTCGGTTCGTCGGCGGGCAGGTCGATCGCGGATCGGTCGCCGATGGAGGTGAGCCACTCCGGTCCCGCCGTCGCCAGGGCGGCCACATCCGGGCCGTCGCACCACCGCACCGAGCGGTCGCCCAGCCAGCCTCGCACGGCGAAGGTCTTGCCGTAGCCGGCTGCGGCGACCACGACGGTGCACCGCCGGCTCCATTCGCGATCCGTCGGGGCGTTCATCGTTTCATTGGGCGCTGTTCCGGCGGCCACGCATACGGGAGCGTCGCCGTTACGACACCGAAACCCAGCGCTTTTGACGCCACCTTGACGACGCTCTGAACCTCGCCTCGAAGGATGTCCCGGACACGTCGAGGCGCGCACCGTCCGGGTCCGCGTCTCGCAATAGATCGGGTGAGGAGTTGTGATGGCAAGAGTGCTGTCGGGACGCGCACTGCTCGCGGTGCTGGTCGTCCTGCCGACGCTGGCCGCGTGGAACGCCACGCCGGCCAGCGCCGCCAGCGGTGCGGCCCCAGGGGTGTACGACGAGGAGCCCGTGGACCGCGACGTCGAGCTGGCGCGGCTGGGCTACCGCAACGGTGTGCGGGTGGTGTTCTCCCGCGACGAACTGTCCGGCGACTGGGGCCTTCGTCAGGACGGTGAGATGGGCCGCAACGCGCCCCTGGCGTACGACGACAAGCAGAGCATGTTGCAGACGTACCTGACCATCACGCCCAGGTCGGTGCCGGTGCCCCGGGTGCTGCTGTCGGAACCGCCGGCCGGCACGCCGACCCCACCGGAGCTGGCCTACCGGACCATCGTGGCGTCCCCGGTCGTCGCCGACGACCTCGTGGCGCCGACGTCGAGCGGAATGTCCACAGCGGCGACGATGACCTGCTGGGACCTGTACTGGAACTCGTACAACTGGGCCGAGTTGCCCGGGTACCCGAATCCGTCGTCGGTGTGGCACCCGGCCAGGACGTACTACGCGTCCGACTTCGGCGGGATGAAGATGTACTCCTACAGCTACCTCGCCAACTGCGGCGGGTACGCCCGACACCGGATCTACTACAAGTCGTTCGGCGAGTACTACAAGCACCACGACTACGAGGTGGCGTACGCCCACTGGCAGGCGGTCAAGAAGGGGTCGGTGCACCGTTACCGCAAGGTGCACTACGACGGGACGTGGGGGGACACCCGCAACGGCAAGTACACCGGCTGATGAACCAGGTCAGCCGTTGATCGTGTCCATTGCGCGACGAACAGATCGAGCGGGCCGGGCTCCGGAACTAGCCTGATTCGGTGATCTCGATGGCTGGCGCGGGCGTACGGGTCCGGCTGCTCGGGCCGGTGGAGGTGGTCGTCGCCGACGGGCCGCAGGCGGTCAACGGCCTGCGCCGCAGGGCGGTGCTGGCGACGTTGGCGCTGCACGTGGGCCGGGTGGTGAGCGTCGACCGGCTGATCGACGTGGTCTGGGGCGACGACCTCCCGGCCACCGCCGCGAACACGTTGCAACGCCACGTCTCCTACCTACGCGGAGTGCTCGGCGAGCCTGGATCGATCGTGGCACGCCAGCCCGGTTACCTGCTCGACACCGGGCCGGAGTCCACTGATGTGCAGGCCGCCGAGCGTCTCCTCGACCTGGCCCGGCGGACGACGGACCGCAACGAGCGGGTGGAGTACCTGACCGCAGCGGTGGCGCTGTGGCGTGGACCGCCGCTGGCCGACGTGGCCGGGTCACCCTGGCTCGAGGAGCAGGCGGAGCACCTGGCCCGCCTGCGGTTGGAGGCCGAGCGGGCGCTCGCCGAGGCCCGGCTGTCCGTCGGCGAGCACGCTCGACTCGTCCCCGGGTTGGAACGGCTCGTCCGGGAGCACCCGTTCGACGAGCACCTGCACGCGCAGTTGATGCTCGCCCTGTACCGCGACGGCCGTCAGGGGGAAGCGGTCGCCACGTACCGGCGGCTGCGCGACACGCTCCGGGAGAACCTCGGCATCGACCCGAGCCTGCGGCTGCGCGATCTGGAGTGCGCCATCCTGCGCCAGGACACCGCGATCGCCGCGCCCGCCCCGTCCGCGTCGGCCCAGGTGTCGGTGGCGGCGCAGCTGCCTCCTCCCGTGCCGACGTTCACCGGACGCGACGCGGAGCTGGCCGCCCTCGACGCGCTCGTCGACAGGGGTGGCGCTGTCGTGATCTCCGGTACCGCGGGGGTGGGCAAGACCGCCCTTGCCGTGCACTGGGCGCACCGTGTGGCCGCGCGTTTCCCGGACGGTCAGCTCTACGTGAACCTGCGCGGCTTCGACCCGGGGGCCGCGCCGACCGAGCCGGCGCGGGCGCTGCACGGGTTCCTGGAGGCGCTCGGCGTGGCGGCGGCCCGGATGCCGAGCGACCCGGACGCGATGGTGAGCCTGTACCGCACGACAGTCGCGGGGCGACGTCTGCTCGTCGTGCTCGACAACGCGCGCGACGCGGAACAGGTCCGGCCGCTGCTGCCCGGCTCACCGGACTGCCTGGCGATCGTCACCAGCCGCGACCAGCTCGTCCCGCTGGTCGTCACCGAGAGCGCCCAACCGGTGCCCCTCGACCTGTTGAGCCCCGACGAAGCCCGCGACCTGCTGGTCCGTCGCCTCGGGGAGCGCCAGGTCGCCGCCGAACCCGCCGCAGCGGACGACATCGCCGACCGGTGCGCACGGCTGCCCATCGCCCTGGCCATCGTCGCGGCCAGAGCCGCCACCAACCGGCACTTCTCGTTGGCCGCTGTCGCCAGCGAGCTGAGCAACCTGGACGCCGTCGCCGGCGAGCTGGGCAACCTGGACGCCTTCGACGGGGGAGACGAGGCCACCGACGTCCGGGCCGTGTTCTCCTGGTCGTGTAGGACGCTCAGCCCACCAGCGGCCCGGCTGTTCCGGCTGCTGAGCCTGCACCCCGGCCCGGACGTCTCCGCCCCGGCCGTGGCCAGCCTGGCCGGCGTCGCCCCGCAGGCGAGCGGTCCGGTGCTCACCGAACTGACCCGGGCGAACCTCTTCACCGAGCACACCTACGGGCGTTACGCGTTCCACGACCTGCTGCGCGCGTACGCCGCCGGCCTCGCCGACGAGGCCGAACCACCGGCCGAACGTGCTGCCGCCGTCCACCGGCTGCTCGACCACTGCCTGCACACCGCCCACGCCGCCGACCTCGTGCTGCACCCGCACTTCAGCGAGATCAGCCTCGCGTCGCCGAGGGCGGGCGTGACGCCGGAACGGCCCCGGAGCAAGGCGGCCGCCACGGCGTGGTTCACCGCCGAACTCCCCGTCCTGCTCGCCGCTGTACCGCTCGCGGCGCGATCCGGCTTCGAGGGTCACGCCTGGCGGCTCGCGTGGACCATGGCCGGCTTCCTGCACCGGCAGGGGCACTGGCAGGACTGGCTCGGCACGCAGCGGATCGCTCTCGCCGCGGCGTCCCGCATCGGGGACCAAACCGGGCAGGGCCACGCGCACCGCAGTCTCGGGCTCGCCTGTTCCCGACTCCGCCGGTACGACGAGGCCGACGACCATCTGCGGCGGGCGTTCGACCTGTTCACCGTCGTCGGCGACGACGCCGGGCGGGCACACACGTGTTTGAACCTCGGTCAGCTCGCGGAGCGCCAGGGGCGGTACCAGCAGGCGCTCACCCATTCCCGGCGGGCGCTGACCCTGTTCCGGGGGATCGACAATCGGGCCGGGCAGGGGTACACCCTCAACGCGGTCGGTTGGCAGGAGGCGTTGCTCGGCAACTACCACCGCGCCCTGGAGTCGTGCGGTGCGGCGCTGGGGATGTTGCGGGAGGTGGACGACGTCCAGGGGCAGGCCGACACCTGGGACAGCCTCGGCCACGCCCATCACCAGCTCGGGGACGACCGGCGGGCGGTCGCCTGCTACGAGCAGGCCCTCGAACTCTTCACGCAGGTTCAGGACCGCTACGCCGAAGCCAGCACGTACGCCAATCTCGGTCGCAGCCATCGGGCCCTCGCCGACTTCGGCGCCGCCCGTGCCGCGTGGCGTCGGGCCCTGACCATCCTCGACGACCTCGGCGATGCCGACGCCGAGGCGATCCGCGTCGACCTCGCACAGCTCGACACCGCCCAGCTCCACTGACGCACCCGCTTTCAGCGGGCTTTCCGGGCCGTTTCAGCGTGGGCCGGCACCCTTCGAGCACCAGTTTCCCTCGCCAGGAATGGAGTGTTCGATGAGTCGCTTGGCACGCTGCCTCGCGGTGGTCGGGGTGGTCAGCGCGATGGTGCTGACCGTGTCCTCCGCTGCCGTGGCCCAGACCGACAAGCCGCCGCGCAAGGGCACCGACTGTGTGGTCCAGTACGTCGACGAACGCGGTGGAATCGACCGCACCGAGACCGAGCCCGAGGGTCGGGTGCACGGTGTGTTCCGCTGCCTCGGCGGGCAGTGGACGTTCGCCTGGGACCCGTTCGGGCCGGACGACCTGATCACGGCCGCCGAGATCCAGATCGACCCGTCCGGTGCCGTCTCGGTCCGGCGGTTCACCGGTCCCGCGCTCGGAAACGACCTCACGCTGGGCGAGATGGCCGCCATCGCCCAAGCCGTCAGCGGCAGCCGGGAGGTGCTGATCGACCGCGCGATCGTGGCGGTCGACGACGGCAAGGAGCGGACCCCGGAGCAGGTCGAGGCGTTGCTCGCCGGCAAGGACGACACCGGTGTACGGGTGCTGGGCACCCTCGACAAGCCGGATCCCGCCATGTCGACGAAGGACGTCGTCGACGAGGTCGGCGGCACACCGGAGACGACAGTCGTCTACTTCAGCCTCTGGGGCGCGATCAAGTCGGTGTTCGCCTGGATCGTCGACACGATCAGCGATGTCGGTGAGTGGATCGACGACCACTGCGAGTGGGGTTCCCCGAACACAGTGGGCGACCTCGTCACGTGTCGCTGGTAGCCCGGCCGACAGCGATCACCGAGACAGCGGAATGAGGACACGATGACAGCTCTGCGGACCATCACCAGGCGCGCCACCATCGTCACGACCGCCCTGATCGTCGGGCTGACAGCTTCGTACGCCCCGTCACAGGCCGCCGAGGACGAGGCCCGGACGACGGTCACCGACCACCCCGGTGCTCCGGGGACGATGCTCCACCAGCTCGAGGACCTGACCGGTCGGCCCGTCGGCGACCTGGACACGGTGCTGGCCGTCGACACCGGCGGCCGGAACCTCACCGACGACCAGCTCGAAGCGCTCGTCGCCGGTAGGGAGGTCGACGGCGTCAAGGTCGTCGGCACGATGCCGGGCAGCCGGGACATCCTCGGCACGACCATGGCCGACCTCGCCGACGGCACGTACGACGGCACTGGTGACAGCGGGACGGCGACGTCGCTGATCTTCGCCTCGTCGGTGCCCGGCGGCCGGAACTGGTGCCTGACCATGTGCGTCGCCAGCGGCAAGTCCGTCTGGGAATGCCTCCTGGCGAGCCGGGGAGGCGAACAGACCTTCACCCTCGACCTGGCCGGCGAGACAACGGTGGGTGGCACGAAGGCGGCCTTCGAGAAGGTCAACGGTGTGGCAGTCGACGGGCCGTCCACGGTGGAGACCTTGACCGGTGACGGTGAGCCGTCGGCGGACGAGATCCAGACCCTCCTGGACGGCGGGGACATTCCGTCGCTGCGCCGGGTGGCGACGCTGGACCGGCCGGACCCGGGGTGGGCGTTGGCCGACATCGCCGAGAAGTCCGGCGTGCCGTACGCGAAGACCAAGGCCCACATCTTCACCTTCACCCTTCCCTTCCTCGGGAAGTTCCTCGCGGTCTGCATCTCGCAGGATGGCGGGAAGACCTGGAAGTGCTCCGCCCGCCAGTGGGACGGGTTCTAGCGGTAGGACGCCCACCTCCGTCCGGGCCCTGCCGTGCAGGGTCCGGACGGTGTCGGGTCGGCACCGACCCGGGGGACGACGATCCGGGTAAGAATTCTTCCGGCACTCCGTCGAATCCGCGACGAGCCGTTCGTAGACCAGGCGGGAGGCGGCCGAAGGGTGCCGCCGGAACAGAGGGAGTCATGCGATGGCGCGGTATCTGATCTCGTTCAACGACGGCGCGATGGACCACATCCCGGCCGAGGATCTTCCCGACGTGGGCAAGGCCGCGCACGCGGTGAGCCAGGAGGCCGTGACCGCCGGCGTGTGGGTGTACGGCGGCGGCCTCGAACGGCAGCAGGCGAGCATCGTGGCCACCGACGGCACTGTCACCGATGGCCTCTTCCCGGAGACCAAGGAGGTCATCGGCGGTCTCACAATCGTCGACGTGGCCACCCGCGAGGAGGCTCTCGAGTGGGCTGCCAAGATGGCCGCCGCGTGCCGGTGCGCACAGGAGGTCCGCGAGATCATGACGGACCCCGAGGTCGACGTGATGCTCCGCGAGTCGGCCGGCCGGGGCTGACACATCCCTGCCGACTCAACCTCGGGCGTCGTCGACGGCGTCTCACAGTGCATCCGCCCCGCGTACGCGGGGCGGATGCGACCTGGAGGTGGCGTGAGTCGGCACGAGGACGACGATCAGTTCCGGCTGTTCGTCCAACGGCAGTGGGGATCGTTGCTCCGAACGGCCTACCTGCTCACCGGCGACCGGGGGACAGCCGAGGATCTGACGCAGTCGGCGTTGGAGAAGACCCACCGGCGCTGGGGGCGGGTGCTGCGCAAGGATGCGCCCGAGGTCTACGTACGCCGGGTGATGGTCAACACGGCGATCTCCTGGCGACGTCGGCGGCGGCCGCTGGAGGTGCCGCTGCTGACCTCCGACAGCACACCGGCGCACGACGCGTACGCGCAGGTGGAGCAGCGCCACCTGCTCCTGGCCGCGCTGCGACGGTTGCCGCCCAGAACCCAGGCGGTGCTCGTGCTGCGCTACTTCGAGGACCTCAGCGAGGCCGACACCGCCACGGTCCTCGGTTGCTCCGTCGGCTCAGTCAAGAGCCAGGCGTCGCGCGGGTTGGCCCGACTGCGGGTCGATTTCGTCCCGCCCGCGGCACAGCCCCCGGTACGGCTCGAGGAGGAACTGGCATGACCGAGGACTTCGCGAGTTCGACGCTCGGTCCCGCGCTTCGGCAGGCGGCGCACGGAGTCGATGTACCCGAGGACCCGTGGCCGATGTTCGCGCGCCGCGAGCGACGGCACCAGCGGACGCGGCTGATCCGGACGGCGGTGGCCGCCGCAGTCGGGGTCGCGCTCGTCGGGGTCCAGGCCAACGTGGTGCCGCTGCCCGGGTGGGCACCGGGCATCGCCGTCGCCGCCGCCCCGACCGCGCTCGTCGACGCACCGCCACGGGGTGCGCTGGTCGGTGACCACGCCTGGCTGGACGCGCTGCGGGCGCGGATCAGCGCCGAGCCGGCGGTGCGGACCGACACCCGGGTGGGCAGGTGGAGGATCGACAGCGACCGGATCCGCCTGGTCTACGGCAGCGACCAGCCGGGCCACCGGGTCGCGCTGGTCGCGGTGCCGCTGCGGCTGGGCCTGCTGACCAGGGAGGCCCTGGTCTGGTACGTGGGTCCGGCCGGCGGCAGCGCCGATCAGATGCGCTACGGCGGCCACAGCGAGGGCGCCGACGAGCCGGTGATGACGCTGATGCAGGCCGGTTCCGGCGGATTCGCTGTCGTCGTCGGACCGGCCGACTCCACCGTGTTGATCACCGGCGAACCTCGGTACACGGCGAGGGGCACCCTGGAGTACCAGAACCTCGCTACGGCTGACGACACCGGAGTCGGGTTCGCCGTCCTGCCCGCCACGCCGCTTCCGAGCGAACCCGTGGTCCGGGTCAGCCGCGGCGACCGGGTGTTCTACCAGGGCGGCCTGGGCGGTGGCCCGTACGCCGCGATCGACCCCAACGGGCCGGAGATGGACGCCCTGCTGACCGCCGCCCGGCGAGGTGCTTCGCTCGACGACGCCAGCCTGCGCACCTTCGTGGAAACGGCACTACAGGACAGCCGCCTCCCGGCCGCCGGCACGACCGTACGGGTGCGGTGGTCGGGCAACGAACACGGCCGGGCCGCCGCTCTGCTCACCGTGCAGCCGGCCGGTGGGGGAGTGATCGCGTACGCGATGCACGGCCACGAAAGCACCGGCTGGTGGACCGATCTGCGGCTGCTGCTGCCGGCCGAGGGCGTCGACAGGCGACCGATCGGCTGGCGGGTTCGGGGCGACGACGGCACCCGCACGCCGACCGGTCAGGTGCGGGTGATCGCCCCGCCGGGCGCGGCCCGCGTCACGGTGACCGTCGAAGGCGCACCCCCGGCCACGGTCGCCCTCGACGCATCGAACGCCGGCAGCGCCTCCGTGCCCCCGGACCAACCGGCGACGCTCACCGCGTACGCCCCGGACGGCAGCGTCCTCGGCGTCACCCCGTTGCCGCCGGTCGAGGCCGACATGTCGGGCCTGCCCGGGGACCGCCCAGCCACCCGGGTGACCCCCTGACGCGCAGCGACTGGCCGAGCCGTCCTCGGACGGCTCGGCCACGACGGG